>CP051231.1:2225245-2316109 GCA_017792405.1 Oceanicola sp. | reverse complement strand
GCCTCGACGATCACCGCCACGCCGCCGGGGCCGTAGCCCTCGTAGCGGATTTCCTTGTAGTCATCGCCGCCCGCGGCCTGGGACTTGTCGATCGCGCGCTGGATCACGTCCTTCGGCACCGATTGCGACTTGGCCTCCTTCACCGCGAGGCGCAGGCGTGGGTTGTTGTCGGGGTCGGGGTCGCCCATCTTGGCCGCCACGGTGATTTCCTTGGCGAGCTTGGAGAAGAGCTTGGAGCGAGCCGCATCCTGCCGCCCTTTGCGGTGCTGGATGTTCGCCCATTTTGAGTGGCCGGCCATGGGGGCCTCCGTTGCGTACTGGTTGGCTGATCTGGCGGGCTATATAGGGCAGAGGCGGGGCCGGGGGCAAGGTGCGTGGCGGGTTTCCTTCCGGCGGCGCGGGGGTCATGATCGGCCGAATGAATTTTCAGGGGGCGGGCCCAGGTGACGGGTGATCAGGTAACTCTCTTCGTGCTTTTCGGGGCGGTCTTCGGGCTGCTGCTTTGGGGGCGGTTTCGCTATGACCTCGTGGCCTTCGCAGCGCTCATGGCCGGGGTCGTGCTGGGCGTTGTGCCCTCGGACCGGGCCTTCGAGGGCTTCGGCCACCCGGCGACGCTGGTCGTGGCGCTGGTCCTCGTGGTGTCGGCTGGCCTCGTGAACTCGGGCGCGGTGCTGCTGATCACGCGCACGCTGGTCAGCTCCACCCGCCGTCTAGGCGGGCATATCGCGCTGATGGGCGGCGTGGGCGGCGTGCTGAGCGCCTTCATGAACAACGTGGCGGCGCTGGCGCTGCTGATGCCGGTGGACATTCAGACCGCCCGGAAGGCCGGGCGTTCGCCGGGGCTGAGCCTGATGCCGCTCAGCTTTGCCACCATTCTCGGCGGCATGGCCACGCTGATCGGCACGCCACCCAACATCATCATCGCCTCGGTGCGGGGCGATGCGCTGGGCGAGCCGTTCCGGATGTTTGACTTCGCCCCCGTGGGCGGGCTGACGGCGCTGGCGGGGCTGGCCTTTGTGGCGCTCGGCGGTTGGCGATTGATCCCTTCGACCGGGGACGGGGCGGGCGCGGTCTCGGAGAGCGAGGTGAAGAATTACATCGCCGAGCTGACGGTGCCGGAGGGCTCCAAGTTCGTGGGCCAGAGGGTGCGCGATGTTGAAGAGCTGGCGGCCAAGGCCGATGTGGGCGTGCTGGGGCTGGTGCGCGGGGGCAAGCGACTCTACGGCGCGCAGCGGCTGACGAGGATCGAGGCCGAGGATGCGCTGGTGCTGGAGGCGGTGCCGGATGCGCTGGACGAATTCCGGGCCTCGCACGCGCTGGTATTCTCAGACGAGAAGCGCCGGGAGTTGCTGGCCGAGGCTGGTGCCGGGCTCGGACTGATCGAGGTGGTGGTGCCGGAGGATTCGCGCATTGCCGGGCGCTCCGCGCATGGGATCGGGCTGAGCTGGCGGCAGCGGACGATCCTGATGGGTATCTCGCGGCAGGGCAAGCGGATCACCAGCCAGGTGCGCAAGGAGATCGTGAAGCCGGGCGACATCTTGCTGCTGCTTGCGCCCAACGACCGGACGGCGGAAGTGACCGCGTGGATCGGCGCCTTGCCGCTGGCCGACCGGGGCCTTGCGGTGACGCAGGACAGCAAGACTTGGCTCGCCATCGGGCTCTTTGCCGCCGCGGTGGCTGCGGCGTCTTTCGGGCTGCTATATCTGCCGGTGGCGCTGGGGATCGTAGTGGTGGGCTACGTGCTGACCAAGATTCTCAGCCTGAGTGAGCTTTATGACCACATCGAATGGCCGGTGGTCGTGCTGTTGGGGTCGATGATTCCGCTGGGTGCGGCGCTGGAAGAGTCGGGCGGCACCGAACTGATCGCGGGTGGGCTCGTGGGCCTGACGGAAGGATGGCCGGCCTGGGCGATTCTGACGATCCTGATGGTCGTGACGATGACGCTCTCGGACGTTCTCAACAACACGGCGACGGCGATCGTGGCCGCTCCGATCGGGATACAGATGGCGAACTCGCTGGGCGTTTCGGCGGACCCGTTTTTGATGGCAGTGGCGGTGGCGGCCTCTTCGGCCTTCCTCACGCCTATTGGGCACAAGAACAACACGCTGATCCTCGGGCCGGGGGGCTATTCGTTTGGCGACTACTGGCGCATGGGGCTGCCGCTGGAGATCCTCGTGGTGGCGGTGTCGATCCCGCTCATTCTGGTGTTCTGGCCGTTGTGATGGGGCGAGCGTGATGGCGCGCGGGAGGAAAATTCTTCACGAAGGATTTTCGGGCCGGGGAGAATCTTCGTTAAAATTCTTCCGGAGCGGGCGGCACGAGATGGGCGCGCGCGGCGGCACGTACCGAGGCGGTCAGGTCGGCCAGCGCCGGCGCGGCGAGGCGGGAGACCAGCCAGTAGAGCGGGCGGTCCACGGTGAGGCCGGGTTTCATATCGACCAGTGAGCCATCGGCGAGGTGCGGTGCAGCGAGCGGGGCGGGGTTGAGGCCCCAGCCGAGGCCCGCGCGGGCGGCATCGATAAAGGCCGAGGTTGCGGGCAGGGTGTGATGGGGCGGAGAAGGCTGCGCTCCGGTCGCGGCCTGCATCCACTGGCTTTGCAGCCGGTCCTTGGCGGAGAAGCTCAGGCAGGGCGCGCGGGCGAGGGCCTCTGCCGTTGGTCCATTAGGGAAGTGGCAGGCGGCGAAACCCGGGGCGCAGGTGGCGTGGTAACGCAGAGCACCCAAAGCGTGCATGTCGCAGCCCTGCACCGGACCGGGATGGGCAGAAATGGCGGCCAGCACCTCGCCGCGGCGGAGCCAGTCGGCGGAGTGATCCTCGTCATCCACCACCAGATCGAAGCTGATGCCCTCCACCCCGGCCATGGCTTCGATGAACCATGTGGCAAGGCTGTCGGCATTGACGGCGAGGCGCAGGGTGGCCGGGGCGGCGGGCTGCCCGAGATCGGCGGCAAGCGCTCGGGCGAGGAGACCCATCTCTTCGGCATGGCGATAGAGGCGCGCGCCGGTTTCGGTGGCCTCGCAAGGCGTTGCGCGGCGTATCAGTGGCGTGCCCATCTGCTCTTCCAGCTTCCGGATGCGCTGGGAGATGGCAGGCGGCGTGACGTTGAGCTGCGCGGCGGCGCCCTCGAAGCTGCCGGTGCGGAGCACGGCGTGGAGGGTGAGGAGTGCCGGGTCGGTAAACATAAGCTATGCTTAATCCGGATCAGTTAAATTCACTAGGCTTATCCAGCGCAGTCCCATAGCACGCCCTGACACCGGAAGGATATGGACAGATGTGGGATGCGGCGATTGCGGGGTTCTCCCTGAGCCTTGGGCTGATTCTGGCAATCGGGGCGCAGAATGCCTTCGTGCTTAGGCAGGGGCTGAAGCGGGCCTATGTGTTCGAAGTTGCGTTGACCTGCGCGCTCTCGGACGCGGTGCTGATCAGCCTCGGCGTGGCGGGGTTTGCCACGTTGGCCGATGTGATGCCCTCGCTGCTGCCGTGGTTCCGCTGGGGCGGCGCGGCGTTTCTGGTCGCTTATGGGGCGCGGAGCTTTTGGGCGGCGTGGCGCGGGGGCGAGGCGTTGGAGAGTGCGGGCAACGGCGGGCAGACGCGGCTCGCGGCTTTGGCGACCTGCCTTGCGCTGACATGGCTCAACCCGCATGTCTACCTTGACACGCTGGCGCTGCTTGGCTCGATCTCGACCCGTTATGCGCCGCATGAGCTGGCCTTCGGGGCGGGGGCGGCCATCGCCTCTTTCACCTTCTTTTTCACGCTGGCTTATGGCGCCCGGCTGCTCGCCCCGATCTTTGCCCGGCCCGCGGCGTGGCGGGTGCTGGATGTGGGCATCGGGGTGGTTATGTGGGTGATCGCGGTAGGGCTGATCATGGGGGCATGACGCGGGGCCACCCCGGTTGACCTTGTCGCATGACTCCCGCACATAGTTCACATGGCAACGGTTTCTCCCGATACGGCAGCACCCAATCGCCCCGTTGCGGGCGTGCTCTGGATGGTTGTGACCGGCGTGCTCTTTGTCGCGGTGACGGCCTCGGTGAAGCTGACCGGCGGGCGGGTGCCGGCGCCCCAAGCGGCCTTTTTGCGCTATGCGCTGGGGCTCATCTTCATCCTGCCGATGATCCCGGCGATCCGGGCGGACCGGCTCGGCGTGCGGGAGTTGAAGATATTCGCCGGGCGGGGCGCGGCGCATACCGTTGGGGTCATGCTCTGGTTCTACGGCATGAGCACGATCACCATCGCGGAGGTGACGGCACTGAACTACATGTCACCGGTTTACGTGACGCTGGGGGCAGTGATCTTCTTGGGAGAGAAGATGGCGCTGCGGCGCATCCTTGCTGTGGTGGCGGCGCTCATCGGGGCGATCATCATCTTGCGGCCGGGCTTCAGGGAGCTGCAGGCCGGGCATTGGGCGATGGTCGGCGCGGCACTGTGCCTTGCGGCGAGCTACATCGTGGCCAAACAGATCTCGGACCGGGTGAGCGCGGCGACGTTGGTGGCGATGCTTTCGGTGACGGTTTCGATCGGGCTCGTTCCCTTTGCGTGGGCGGTCTGGGTGCCGGTGAGTTGGCACGACCTCGGCATTCTCTTTCTGACGGCGGCCTTTGCCACGGGGGCGCATTACACCATGGGCGTGGCGTTCAAATGCGCGCCGGTGACAGTGACCCAGCCGGTGACCTTCTTGCAGCTGATCTGGGCCGTGGCGCTCGGCTACTTCATGTTCGACGAAGGGCTCGACACCTGGGTGATCCTTGGCGGCACGGTGATCATTGCGGCCATCAGCTTCATCACGTGGCGCGAGGCGGTGGTGAGCCGCCGGAAGGTGACGCCGGTATCGGGTGAAACGAAGTTCTGACCGGGCAGGCTGCTTGCGCCTTAAAAGGCGTGGGGGCGGCCATCCCACGTGAGGAACTGCCCAGTGGTGGCGGGCGTGAGTTCGGCGATGCGCGCGGCAAGGCCCTCTGCGGCCTCGTCGACGGTGATCTCGGCGGCGCTGCCGCCCATATCAGTCTGGACCCAGCCGGGGTGATAGATTGCCACGGCGATGCCTTCCGGCTTCAGGTCTGTCGCGAGGTTGCGCCCGAGGTTCAGCAGCGCGGCCTTGGAGGCGCGGTAAATGTAGCTGCCGCCTGGTGCGCGGGTGTCGGAGGCCATTTGCGAGGAAATCAGGGCGATGCGCGGGGCCTGCGCTTTACGGAGGTTGGGCAGGAGCGCCTGCACCGTGAGGAAGGCGGCGGTGACGTTGACGGCAAAGCTCTCGGCCCACATTTCGGGCGGGTAGCCGCCCTCGAGGCGCTGGCCTTTGTCGGGATAGATTCCGGCGTTGCAGACGAGGTGCTCGATGGGCGCGCCCTCCAGTCCGGCAGCGAAAGCTTTGATGGAGGTCGGATCGGCCAATTCGACCGTGGCCCATGTAACGCCGGGCAGATCGGGAGGCGTGCTGCGGCAAGTGCCGAGCACCGGGCCTTCATTGGCCAGTCGCTCGGCGAGGGAGCGACCGATGCCGCGGCTCGCGCCGGTGACCACCGCGTGGAAGCCTGCCATCTCAGTTGGTCTTGCGAGCGGAGGTGAAGGGGAGGGGCATGACAGGGATGCCATCTTCGAGAAGGGCCTTGGCATCCTTCAGCCGGGCCTCACCGTGGACGGAGCGGTGCGGCTCATCGCCATAGTGGATGGCGCGGGCCACGCGGGCAAACTCGCCGCCGACATATTCGCTCTCGCGCTCGACCTTGGCGCGGAGGTCGGCAAGCGCCTTTTCCTGCGGGGTGGAGTCGGTGCTGAGGGGACGCGCTGGAATGGAGGGTGTGGAGCCCTCTGATGCTCTCGCTGGGACCGTGGCCGCCTTGCCGAGACGCGGGGCCATCACCGATTTCTCGACCTCAGCGCCACCGCAGACTGCACAGCTGAGATGCCCCGCGCGGGCGAGAGCATCATAGGCATCGGCGTCGGCGAACCAGCTCTCGAACCGGTGGCCGTCGCGGCATTGCAGCGCATACTTTATCATTGCCTGTTACCTAGCCCCGACCCGATGAAAATTCAATTACCGGTGTCAAAGGTGTGACGCGGTGTGGGCGGGCGGAAACCGGCGAGAATGGCCCGCAATTCAGGCTCTTCGACCTTGCTTGCGGCCTTGCGGACGGAGAACCACTTGCGCTTGCGTTGCTTGCGCTCGGGGAAGCTCTCATGCAGCTCGCTCACCTCGACCGGGAAGACAGCCACGAGGCAGGGCAGGCCTTTGCGCGGGCCGGAGACCTTGGTGTAGCTGTAAACGCCGAGGCAGCGTGGATGGGCCTTGCCCTTGGCCCCGGCTTCCTCCCACGCCTCCTGGGCTGCAGCTTGGGCGCCCGAGCGGCCATCCATCGGCCATCCCTTCGGGATGATCCAGCGTTTGCGCCGCCGGGAGGTGATCAGCAGCACTTCGACCTCGCCCTCGACCACCCGGTAGCAGAGCGCGGCGAACTGGGTGCGCAGCGCACGCTTGGACCGTCCGGCAAGACGGACGGGCACGTGGATCGGCTTGGGATGGCTGATGCGCTTGTTCACGGGGCGGTTGGTCACAAATGGCTCGGCGGGGTCTCTCTGCTGCGATGCTAACATGAGAGGGGCAAGTGACCAGCCGCGCAACCGGGAAATTCACGGAGGCGTCACGGGTTGGGGTGCTAAATGCCTGCAATCGAAGCGATGCGGGCGACAAGTGGCGCGAGATCGGCCTTGCGCGCATCGGCGGTCTGGCGTGCGATCTCGGCTATGCGGGCCTGCGCCTCGGTGGTGAGCTCTGCGAGCGCACGGGCGAGGGCGGCGGCATCGGAAACCTCGAGCGCGCCACCTGCAGCGTCGAGCGCGGCGAAGGCCTCCGCTTGATTGAACGAGGAGGGGCCGTGCAGCAGGGCGCAGCCGAAGTGGGCGGGCTCCCAAGGGGTGTGGCCGCCTTTCTCCACCAGCGAGCCGCCGGTGAAGCAGAGGCCGGAGAGCGCATACCATAGGCCCATTTCGCCCATGGTATCGGCAAGGAAGACCGGGGCGCTGCCGGGGGCCTCGCCTGCGGAGCGGGTCGCAAAGGGCGGCCCGGCCTCGGCAATCAGCGCGGCGACTTCCGGCCCGCGCCGGGCATGGCGGGGGGCGAGGACGAGCCGGAGTTCTGGGCGGCTCTTGCGGGCCTCGGTGAAGGCGGCGAGCACTTGCTCTTCTTCGCCCGGGTGGGTCGAAGCCGCCAGCAGGGTGTTTTCACGGTCAAACGCCGGCGCGAGGGCAGCGAGCTTGGCTGGGTCGGCCGCGGGGGGCGGGCTGGAAGCTTTGAGGGCGAGCGGCGCGGCGCGGGCCGCATCGGGCAGGCCGAGGGCGGCGAAACGCGCGGCGCTCTCGTCGTCCTGCGCCGAGAGGCTGGTGATGGAAGCAAGCACCTCTTGGGCGACGCCCGGGAGGCGGCCCCAGTGCCCGGCGGAGCGGGCGGAGAGGCGGGCCGAGACGACGATGACCGGGATGCCCCGGGCTTTCAGCGCGGTGAGGCGGTTGGGCCAGAGTTCGTTTTCGATCACCACAAGGGCGCGTGGGGTGTGGGTTGAGAGGAAGCGCCACAGGGGGCGACGCAGGTCCACCGGGGCGAGGCGGGCGGTCACGCGGGGGAGCGCCCATGCGGTGACCATATCGCGTCCCGTGGTGGTGTTGGCGGTGACTGTGAGTGAGAGGCCCGGGTGGGATGCCAGCAGCGCGTCCACCAGGCCGCGTGCGGCGGCGAGTTCACCGTTGGAGGCGCCGTGCAGCCAGAGGCGCGGGCCGGGCAGAGGTGGCTCATCGGTGGTGGCGAGGCGTTGGCGCAGGTCTTCCGCGGTCTCACGCCCGCGCAGTAGTCGCAGCGCAAAGAGCGCGGCGAGCACCGGGGCGGCGAGCGAGACGAGAAGGCGATAGAGCAGCAAGAGGGGCCTCTTGGCCGGTTGAGTTGGCGGAGCGTTACCCGCAGGGACGCGGGGTGGCAAGCTGTGGGTCAGGGCCGGGTGAAGAGCGCGGCGCTGCCGAGCCCGCCTGCCGCCGCGATGGCGGCGAGGCCGGTGGAGGGGCCACACGGAGCGGTGAGCGCGTGGAAGAGGCGGCAGGCAAGGATCGCGCCGGAGGCCCCGATGGGATGCCCGCGGGCGAGAGCGCCGCCCTGCGGGTTGGTGCAGGCGGCGGGCAGGCCGGTGGCGTTGAGGGTGGCGATGGCTTGGGCTGCGAAGGCTTCCATCAGCTCGAAGTGGTCGATCTGCTCGGGGGTGAGGCCCGCCTCGGTGAGCGCGGCTTGGATGGCGGCCACCGGGGCGAGGCCGGGCTGGGAGGGGTCGCCGCCCAGCATGGCGGAGGGGCCGATGTGGATGCAGGGCAGGCCGAGAGATTGCGCACGCGCTTGCGTGGTGACGAGCAGAAGGGCGGCGGCATCGGCCTCGGGCGCGGTGTTGGCGGCGGTGACATCACCCGCGAGGGGCTTGGCGCGGGCCAGAAGGCGCGCCGAGAGCGTGCGGGCGTAGGGATCGGCGGCCAGCCCGGCGAGTGGGGCGATCTCGGGCAGTGGCGGGGCGGCGAGGGCTTTGCGGTGGGAGTCTGCCGCGTAGACATCTTGCGTGGCGCGGGGGATGGCGAGGGCGTCGGCGGCCTCCGGCATCTCCGGGTCGCGGGCCGGGTCGGGGGAGAACCGGGGGCGCAGGTAGGGCTGAGGTGGGCCGCCGCCTGGGTCTGTCTCCATGCGGAGAGGACGGCGGGAGAAGCTCTCGGCCCCGCCTGCCAGAACGGTGGTGGCACGGCCGCTCTCGATGAGGGCGGCGGCGATCAGAATGGCATCCAGCCCGCCGGTGCATTGCCGGTCGATGGTTAGGCCGCCGACGCGCTCGGGCAGGCCGGCGGCGAGGGCGGTGATGCGGGCGGGGTTGCCGCCTGCGCCGAGGGCGTTGGCGAGGATCAGTTCGTCGAGATCATCAGGGGCGAGGCCTGCGTCCGACAGGCAGGCGCGGGCGGCATGGGCGGCGAGTTCGGGTGCGTCGATCCGGGCCAGCGCGCCGCCGCGCGGGGCAACGGGGGTGCGCCGGGCGGCGATGAGAACGGCGCGGGGCATCAGGGTGCGGCCTCTTCGCTGTGCTGATCGGCCAGAAGGGCCTCGATTGCCGCGAGGTCGGTTTTGCCGGAAGGACGGCGGGGCCAAGCCTCCGTGGCGATGCGGGTCAGGCTGCGGGGGCGGGCGAGCGGCGGCAGGACGGTGAGGGCGGAGGTCTCGAGTTGCGCGGTGCCAGCGTAGGCCGCGACGAGGCGGGTGCCGCGGATAGGGTCGGGCCGGGGGAGCACTGCGGCCTCGGTGACGCCGGGCAGGGCGAGGAGCGCGGCCTCGACCTCTTCGAGTTGCACGGTCTGCTCGGCGATCCGCACGGCGCGGTCGGCGCGGCCCGCGAGGTGGAGGGTGCCATCGGTAAGCCACCCGCGCTCGCCTACGGTGGTAAAGCCACGGTCGTCGCGGTTCGGATCGGGGCCGTTGCCATAGCCTTCGAAGAGATAGGGGCTGCGGAGCCAGACTTCGCCGGTGCCATCGGCCGCCGGGTTGCGGATTTCGATCTCGACGCCGGGGTAGGGCGCGCCGTCGAGCGTGATGAAACTGGTCTCGGCGGCGCCGTAGAAGCTGTGGATCTGCGCTGCGGGAAAGAGCGCGCGGGCGTGGGCATCGGTCGCTGCATCGAGCGCACCGCCGCCGATGAGCAGGCGGGTGACACCGCGCGCGGGCGGGCCGGAGAGCAGGCGGACCTGCGAGGGCGTGGCCCAGAGCAGGGTGATGGCGCGGCTGGCGATGGCCTGTTGCTGGCGGTCGGGCCGCAGGCCGTGGAGTAGGTGTGCTTCGCCGCCCGCATGGAGCACTTCGAGCGCGCCGTAAAGGGTGAGCGAATGGGTGAGGCTGCCGAGGGTGGCGGCGCGGGTTTGAGCTCCGAGGGACCATGCGGTGCGGTTGACCTCGAAGCTGGCGATCCAGCTTGCCTGTGTGCGACGGATGTGCCGGGGAGTGCCTGTGGTGCCGCCGGTGAGGGTCTCAAATGCGGGCGCGGCCTGCTCGGGGCCGAGGTGGAGTGCGGGCGGGTCGAGACGGAAGGTGGCGCGTGGTGCGACGTCGAGGGCGGCTGCGAGCAATTCGGGCTCGCTTGCGGGGGCGGTCACCGCGCCGAGCGGTTGGGGTCCGTCAGGGCCGAATAGGCGCGCAGTGAGGGCGGCGGTGAAATTGGCGCTCATGGCGCGCGGTGCAGCAGGGGGCGCAGGACCGGGCGGAGCAGCATGGTCAGCGCGAAGAAGGCGGCCGCGGTGCAGACGATGGTGGGGCCGGTCGGGCTATCCCACTGATACGACAGGCGTAAACCGCCCAAGGATGAGGCCACACCGATCGCTGCGGCGATGACGGCCATCACCTCCGGCGTGCGGGCCAGCGGGCGGGCGGCGGCGGCGGGCAGGATCAGCAGCGCAGTGATCAGCAGCGCGCCCACGACCTTGATCGCCACGGCCACGGCGAGGGCGAGGGCGAAGACCATCACGAGGTTTTCCCGCCTTGGGTCGACGCCGGAGGCGCGGGCAAGGTCGGGGGATATGACAGAGACCAGCAAGGCCTGCCAGCGCCAGATCAGCACCGCGACGACCAGCAAGGCTCCGCCCCAGATCAGGCCGAGGTCGCTGCGGGAGACGGCGAGGATATCGCCAAAGAGATAGGCCTCCAGATCCAGCCGCGCGCCGCCGGGAATGAGCGACACAGCAAGGAGGCCGGAGGCGAGGGCGGCATGGGCGAGTACGCCGAGCAGGGTATCGGAGGCAAGGCGGCGGCCCGAGAGCCCGCCGACGGCGAGGCCCATTGCGAGTGCTGCAACGCCGACACCGACTGGGATGGCGATGCCGAAGCCAAGCGAGAGCGCCACGCCGAGCAGGGCGGCATGGGCCGTGGCATCGCCGAAATAGGCCATGCGCCGCCAGACAACGAAGCAGCCCAGCAGGGCGGAGACAAGTGCCACGCCAACACCGGCGAAGGCCGCGCGGATGAGGAAGTCGTCAAACATGGTGGCTCGGGCGGGCTTTGGGCGCTTGGGTCATGGGACTGGCGCCTTCAATGCGCATGGTCGTGGTCATGGTGGTGTTGATCGTGGGCATGATCATGGGCGTGATCGTGCTCGTGCCGATAGAGCGCCAGAGCGCCGCCGGTGCCATCGCCGAAGAGGGCCCGATACTCCGAGGAGTTGCGAACCACTTCGGGGGAACCTTCGCAGCAGATGTGGCCGTTGAGGCAGATCACCTTGTCGGAAGCGCTCATGACCACGTGCAACTCGTGGCTCACCATCACCACGCCGCAGCCGATGCTGTCACGCACGTGTTCGATCTGCTTGTAGAAGGCTGCCTGACCGGGCTGGTCTAGGCCTTGGGTCGGCTCGTCGAGCAGGAGAATCTGCGGCTCGGCCAGAAGGGCGCGGGCGAGCAGGACGCGCTGGAGCTGCCCGCCGGAAAGGTCGGCTAGTTGGCGATGCTCCAATGCGGCGACCTCGGCATAGCTGAGGGCGCGGCCACGGGCATCGGCGCTCACGCGGCGCGGCAGTGACAGAAAGCGCGCCACGGTCATTGGCAGGGCCGGGTCGAGCGCGAGCTTTTGCGGCACGTAGCCGATGCGCAGGCCGGGCGCGCGGGTGATGCTGCCGGAGGCGGGGGGAATGTCACCGATCAGGGCTTTCAGAAAGCTGGTTTTGCCGGAGCCGTTTGGGCCGACGATGGTGGTGATCTCGCCCGGCTCGAAACTCGCCGACACGCCGGAGAGCACCACCTGGCCGTCGCGTTTGAGGGAGAGGTCGCGGGCCTCGATGAGGGCGGTCATGCCCCGGCCCCGGACTGGCATTGGGGGCAGAGGCCGCGAGCTTCCACGACGGCGTCCTCGACGGTGAAACCGGCATCCTGTGCGTCGGCGCCGAGGGGGGCTTTGTCGGCCAGAGCCTCGGCCACGCGGCCGCAATCGCGGCAGATCAGAAAGGCGGCGCCGTGGCCTTCGGCGGCATCGGGGTGGGAACAGGCGACATAGGCGTTGAGCCGTTCGATACGGTGCGCAAAGCCTTGTTCGGTCAGGAAATTCAGGGCGCGATAGGCCACTGGCGGTTTGTCTCCCAACCCCTCGGCGGCGAGGCGCTCCAGCAGGTCATAGGCGCCGAGCGCCTTGTGGCTCTCCAACAGGATCTCCAGCGCACGGCGGCGCAGCGGTGTGAGGCGCGCGCCACGCTCGGCACAGGCGGCTTCGGCGGCGGCGAGGGCGGTGGAGACGCAAGCGTGGTGGTCGTGCGGGGCGAAGCCGGTAGGGTCGGACATGAGCGTGGCCGTTACGTTATAACAGAGTGCTACCTAGCCCCGATGGCGCTCTGCATCAAGCCTCAGTGTCCAGCCAGATGGTGATTGGGCCGTCGTTCACGAGGCCGACCTTCATATCGGCCGCGAATTGCCCGCGCTGTGTGGGGATGCCGAGATCGACGAGGGTGTCTGCAAAGTGCTCGTAGAGCGCGCGGCCCGTTTCCGGCGCGGCGGCGGTGGAAAAGCCGGGGCGGTTGCCGCGGCGGGTGTCGGCGGCGAGGGTGAACTGGCTTACGACGAGGGCGGCGCCGCCGGTGTCGGTGACCGAGCGGTTCATCTTGCCGTCGTCGTCCTGAAAGATGCGCAGTTTGGAGACGCGGGCGGCGAGCTTTTCGGCTTCGGCCTCGGTGTCGCCCTCCATGGCGCAGACCAGAACCAGAAGGCCCGGCCCGATCTCGGAGATACGGGTGCCATCGACGGTGACGGAAGCCTCCAGCGCCCGTTGCAGCAGGGCCCTCACGCCAACTCCCCCGCCCAGGGCGGGTTGGCCCCGGCGCGCTGCACGGTCACGGCGGCGGCCTTCACGCCGAGGCGGAGCGCGTCGATCACCACCTCTTTGGGCAGGCCCTCGGCAACGGCCTTCTTGGAGAGCGCGCCTGCCCTGTCCAGCCCGGCCAGAACGCCTGCATTGAAGGTGTCGCCCGCGCCGACGGTATCGACCACCTCGACCCGCTCGGCGAGCACGGTGTGCGCGCCGGAGGCGAGGTAGGCGGTCACGCCCTTTGCGCCTTCAGTCACGCAGATCATCTTCGGCCCCTTGGCCAGCAGTTCCTCGGCATGGGCGGCGGGGTCGGCATCGCCGAACATCCAGCGCAGGTCTTCATCCGACAGTTTGAGAATGTCGGTATGGGCCAGCATCGCCTCGGTGCGGGCGCGATATTCGGCCTCATCGGGGATGAAATCGGGGCGGACGTTCACATCCATCATGATGAGCTTGGACTTGGAGTGGCGTTTCATCAGGGAGAAGTAGGTATCGCAGCAGGGTTTCACGGCGAGAGAAATCCCGCCGAAAAACAAGGCCTTGGCGGCGCGGGGAAGGGCGGGCAGGTCTTTCACCCGGATCATCCGGCCTGCGCTGCCCTCATCGAAGAAGGCATATTCGGCCTGGCCATCGGTGAGGCGGACGAAGGCCAGCGTGGTGGGGCGGCCCGAGCGGATCAGCAGATCGGGTGAGACCTTGGAGGCCTCGAGCCCGACGACCAGCTGCTCGCCGAACATGTCGGTTGAGACGCCTGAGACGAGCCCGGCGTGCGAGCCGAGGCGGCCGAGCGCGATGGCGGTGTTGAAGACCGAGCCGCCACAGACCGGCAGGAACATGGCTTCGCCGCCCGTGCCTACACGCGGGAGCATGTCGATCAGGGCTTCGCCTGCGCAGATGATCATGGGGTCCCCTCCGGTGCGCCGTTACCGCTAACAATGCCTTGTTTGCATCGGCTCTAGCCGAAAGGAGGGGCCGGGCGCAAGGGGACAGCGGCGTGGCGCGGCAAGTCCCGGCCTAGGGCAGCTCCAGGCTCAGCTCGCGGCGGAGAAGATCGCGGGTGGCTGCCTCGAAGGCCTCCGGCCAGGTGAGACCGAGTGCTGTGTGGAGCGACCGGGCGCGGGGGAGGAAGGCACCGGCGAGGGTAGTGTAGGCGGCCAGCAGCTCCGCGCGGTCCGGGCCGGGGTAGGGCAGGGCGGCGAGTTGGGCCATGTCTTCCGGCGGCAGAAGGCGGGAAAGGTGCAGGTTGCCGCCCTTCTCGGGTTCGGGAACCTCTTCGAGCATCAGGTCCACCAGCATGTCACGCAACAGCCCCGCGCCCTTGACCAGCAGCACCCATTCCTTCCGGCCTGTGCCCACGTGGAGCAGGCCGAGAACGCGGAGGAACTCCTGCGTCAGCGCGGAGACGCGCTGTGGCGAGGGCGTGGCGAGCGGTTTTGGCGGGGCCAGCATGGCGTGCAGGCCATCCGGGTCGTGCAATGGCAGGAGCGTGTTGGATGCGCGGGACAGAAGGTGTTCGCGCGCGGGGAGGGATAGATCGATGCGGCGCCATTGCGGGGTGATGGCATTCACGAGCCGACCGTCGAAGCGCACCTGCCAAAGCACCGGCTCGAGGCTGCCGGAGAGGCCACCGCGGAGGGCCTCTATCAGCAGTTTCTCGTCGCCGGGCCGCGCCACGGCGACAAGGTCGATATCGGAATAAGCATCCGCCGTACCGCGCCCGTGGCTGCCGCCGAGAAACAGCGCCTCCAGCCCGTCCGACGCCGAGAGGATTTCGGTCAGGGTACGGATCAGCGCTGCGTCCGGATGGGTTAACCAGGTCATGCGAGGGATTTAAGCAGCCCGGGCGGCCAAGTCATCCGGCAGGGCTGCAAAAGCGCTTTGTTATCAATCCACAGGCCTCGGCACCGATCACTGGCTCATCGCCACGGCGTAGCCCACCGCGCCGGCGACGATCAGGCCCAGCACTACGGCGAAGGCGATCTTCCAGGCCGACCAGGGCCGTTCGCCTTGCACCTTGCCGGATTGGCCGTTGACCACGAAGCGATAGCTCTTGCCCTTGTACTTGTAGGCCGCGAGCCAGACCGGCAGCAGGATGTGCTTGAAGGTGATGTCGCTCATGTCGGTCGAGAGCGTCGCGATCTTTTGCTGATCGCCTCCTATGTCGAAGCGCACGTCACGGCGGATCTGCGCCTCCATCACGCCCTTGGCTTCCTCGAAACCCTCGGCCAGCTCCACCTGATAGCCCTCGGCGCGAAATCCGGCGAGGAAGTGCGGGGCATATGGCTCGAGGCCGGTGAGGTTCCACGGCTCGAGACCGTCGGTGTACTTCTTGGGCAGGCTGCGGGATGCCAGCACGAGCACGTCATCGAACCAGCGGGCTACGCGGCCTTTCACCGGTGTCCACGCGATCTTGCGGACGCGGCGCTGCTCGGGTTTGCCATCGCGCATCACCGTCTGGGTCTCGTAGTAATAAACCCCGCGCATACCGGTGTAGCGGCTCTTGGTGTCGGCGTCATAGGTCCAATACGGGACGTAGATGCCCTGCATCTTGCGGCCCTTGCGGGCGTATTCCTGCAAGCCGCCGGGCGCGAACCAGAGCTTGCCGAGCCATTCGTTCATCGCATCGCGCGCCTGACCCTCCTTGAGGGCGAAGGGCACGAGGCCCTTGGGCTTGATGTGACGATGGGTGCCTGTGTCGGTGACGATCGGCGTGGCGCAGAAGGGGCACTCGGTGGCGTGGTCGTTCTCGTTGAACTCCACCTGCGCGCCGCAACTGGTGCATTGGATGACGCGGGTTTCCTCCATCTCCGCCTCGGGGAGCTGTGCCCGGAGCGCGGCCTCGTAATCCAGCTCTTCGATGGGGGAGGTGGTGACCTCGTCCTCGACAACCGCCTCCTCGCGATGGCCGCAATGGTCGCACTGGAGCGCGCCCGAGGTCGGATCGAACCGCATGTCGGCCCCGCAGGCGGGGCAGGGGAAGCGATGCTCTTCGGTGGCGGAGGAATCGGTATCGGTCATGGAAATCGCGTTTGGGTTGGAATGGGTTGGCCGCAGGTTAGGGGAAGGCGCGGGGCGGTGCTAGGGGGCTAAGGGCGGCGCAGGCCCAAACGGGCCAGCAACCCGTCTTTCAGGATCAACTGGTGGTAGAGCGCAGCGGCGGTGTGGGCGGCGGCGGTGAGGAGCAGCAGGGTTTTCAGCAGTTCATGTACGTCTGCCGCATCCTCCCAGCGCAGGTAGAAGGCAAGGCCGCCAGACCATGGGGTAGCGATGGCCAAAGCGTAGAGTGCCCAGTGGGTCAGCTCGGCCACCCGTTGTTGCCATGCCGGATCATCCACTGGCGGAGGTGGCGCGCCGCGCAGGAGCCGCAGGGCGAGGCGGACGAGCATGAGGAAGAAAACTGTCAGGCCGAGGACGCCGTGGAGTGGCAGGGGTGCATCGACAGGCAGGTCTTCCCAATCGTCCATCTGATCAGAGAGCAGGAAGGCGCCGATGATCAGGATGACCACCAGCCAGTGGAGGATGATCTGGAGGCGGGAATAGGCGGTGGGGCGGGGCATCGGGCTGGTCGTTGAAATCAGTGCCAGGGGGCGGGGCCATCGAGGTCACGCTGACCGAAGACGTTTTCGCGGTGCCATTTCAAGTTTGCCGGGTGCGGATGGTCGTGTCGCTTGGTGGGCAGGTGGAGTTTGCCGGAAGGGGAGAGCAGGCGGGCCGTCACTTCGTCGGGTACCTTGTTGCGGGAGACGAGGATGGAGTGGTCGTCGGCCACCGAGATCAGCCCACGGTCGAACATCCAGTGAAGGGTGCCGGAGAGAGCTAGGCCGTTGTGCACGGAGTCATCGCCCTGACGGTCGACCGGAATGATGTGCGCCGCCTGAACCTCGGGCCGCCCGCCGCCGTTCCGCAATTGAAGACCAGAGAGGGTGCAGCGGTAGTCGTAGGCTTCGCGGACCTTCCGGCGGAAGGCGACGTCTCGGTAGGGGCGGGAAGTGAGGCGTTCGATCACAGGGCGTTCAAAGGGCACGAAGGGCTCGGCACTTTCGTTGCGGGCCGGATCGTAACGGATGGCTTCTTGCTCCTGCAGGTCCTGCGGGAGACCCCGGCGGACTATTTCGGCAAAGTCCGCGTCCGAAAGACGCCGCACCGAAAGCTGCTAGGCGCCGCCGGACTTCGGTGTCCCGTCGGGATGCATCAAGGAAGCCTCCAGGGGGCTACCGTCGATCAGGCGAGGCACCTCCTGGTCGAAAGCAAGGAAGGTCTGAGGTTCCATGATCGCGAGGTAACGCCCCTCCACGCCCGGCTTGGGAATGACCCGGGCGATCTTGACGGCTGCAAAGTAGCCGCGCGGCCCCGCCTTCGCCGGCTCGTAATAGATCGCCCAATCGCCTACGGCTTCCTCGATTGCGCGCAAGTAGGTGCGCGGAAAGTCATAGACCTTCTCGGGTTCGTCTTCGTAGATCGAATCGGCCCTGTGGAGCAGGACAAGCTTGGCCATGGGGCCTCTGCCCTCACACCCCCGGCGGCGGGGGCGGGGGGAGGATGGTGAAGAGCTGGGCGAGTTCGGGGATGTCACCCGCCTTGAGCCAGCCGTCCTGCCCGGCGGTCCAGACCATACTGTCGCGGGTCAGGCCGCCTTCGTGGACCATCCGGCCCATGCGGGCCTTGGAGAAGGGGCCGTCGGTCGCACCGTTGGCGGCGACGTGCCAGAGCTTCTCGGCCGGGGGCGGCGGGGGCGGAGGCGGCGCGGCGTGATGTGCGGGCGCGTAGCCGGGCTGGCCGCCCGGCTGGTGCGTGGCATGGCCAGCGGGTGCGCCCCACGGGCCGGGCTGCGGCTGCTGGCCGTAGCCTTGCGGGTTCATCGCCTGACCCATCTGGTTGGCCATCGCCATGCCCATGCCCATGCCGATCCCTGCGCCCATGCCATTGCCACCCGCGCCGGGGTTGGCGGCGGCCGCGCTCATCGCCTCGGCGGCGGCAAACTGGGTGTATTTGCCGAGGTCGCCAACCACGCCCATTGAGGTGCGCTTGTCGAGCACCTCTTCCACGGCGGGCGGCAGGGAGATGTTCTCGATGTAGAGCTCGGGGATGATCATGCCGTATTCGGACAGCGTTTTGCTGACCTCGGTGGAGATGATCTTGCCCATGTCGGCGGTGTTGGCCGCCATGTCGAGCACCGGGATACCGGAGCCCGCCATCACGCGGGAGGCTTCCTGCACGATGATGTTGCGGATCTGGAAGGTGATCTCATCGGAAGTGAACTCACCATCGGTGCCGACGATCTCCTGCATGAAGAGGGCGGGGTCGCTGACCTTCACCGAGTAGGTGCCAAAGGCGCGGATGCGGGTTGGACCAAACTCGGGATCGCGCAGCATCACCGGGTTCTTGGTGCCCCACTTGTTGTCATTGAAGCGGGTGGTGTTGACGAAATAGATCTCGCTCTTGAACGGCGACTGGAACCCGTGGTCCCAGTGCTGGAGCTTGGTCATGATCGGCATGTTGTTAGTTTCCAGCATGTACATGCCGGGAGAGAACACATCGGCCAGCTGGCCCTCGTGGATGAACACGGCGGCCTGCCCCTCGCGGACGGTCAGCTTGGCGCCATACTTGATCTCGTGGCCGTAGCGCTCGAAGCGCCAGACCATCGTGTCGCGGGTGTCGTCGGTCCAATGGATGACGTCGATGAATTCGCCTGAGAGAAAATCGAGAATGCCCATGGCGTGTCTCCTTAAGTTAATGCGGTGACTATAGCTGACCACCTTGGGCTGGCCAGTGCCAATCGCTTGGCGTGCCGGGGCAGGGGGTTGGCACCAGCCAGTCCTGACCACGCCTGCTGATGTGACGAATGAGTCGGAAGGGGTCGTTGTGCGGTGCGGTGATAGAAGCGTTTTCGCCCAGTTTCCTGGGGATAAACTGGACATAGATCGCGACAATCTCGCCCTTGTCGGTTCGCAGCGCGACGATCGGGAAGGTGCCATCGCCCCAAGATGCCCGGGCGGGCTTCAGGGTGCCGCCGCCGCCAAGCGCCACAGAATAGGGTAGCTTGGCCATGGCGTGGTGGAGCTGGAGGGCGAGAGGCAGCCCCTCTATTTCTCGGTCACGGGCGCGGGCATCGGCCTCGATGGCGGAAACATCCCGAGGGCTCAACAGGCGATCCAGCCCATCCTCCATTCCGAGCGCGCCGAGAACGTCGCCACACTTCGTGGTGTCCTGCGACCAGATCAGCATCATTGCCGCCGTCATGCCGGTTTCAGGTTCGGAGAAGCGTCTGATGAACATGGGGTCGGGGGGCAGGTCAATGACGGCTTCGAGGCTGGTTAAGAAGGCCCCCTCACGAGATGCACTGTGCGAGATCCGCAAGTCCTCGACCTCCGTAGTAAAGCCGATCCGTCCGCGCAGCCACAGGTGCGCAGGAACATTGCTGCCGTAGACTGCACCGCCAACCGGGAGACTGAGCAAGACTTCCGCGTCGGAGTTGGCGGGAGCCAACAACCAACCGACAATGGATACCAAAGCCAGTCCGACCAGCCTCACACCCCGCCGCCCATCGCCTCTGCGACGATCTTCTTGACGATCGGCCTGGCCTCTTGCGCCGTCATGCCGGGTTTCAGCCTGTCATCATAGAGGATGCCCAGGAGTTGCTCGTCGTGGGTGGTGAGCAGGCCGAATTCCTCGTCGTCGTTGAAGATCGAGGGGCGAGCTTCGGGGCTGTCGTTGGCGAGGCCGAGGCCCTGAGCGAGTTCCTCATGGATGCAGGAGAGGCGGAGCAGGTCGGGGTGCTCGGCGCGGATGATCGCCACCGCGCGGGTGTAGACGGAGCTGTTGCCGGTGGTGGTGGCGAAGACGAGGCACAGCGTGTCGCGCGGCAGGGTCTCAATGGTGCGGATGGCGGCATTGTCGATGCCGGGCACGAGGCGGCGCAGCTCTGGGCCGATGGCGGCGCGCTCATCCTCGTTCAGCATCAGCACGGTGAAGTTGCCGTTGCCGGTGCCCATGCTCATCGGGTGGCCGGTGGCGCGGGAGAGGCGGCGCACGAAGGCGGCAACATTGGCACGGTCTTTGGCGCGCTGGGACTCCGGCACCGTCTCGCCAAAGCGCAGGCCGAAGCGGATGGGCTGCTCCCAGCGGCGCAGGTTCGATTCTGACTGCTGGGCCACCAGCGTGCCGCCGCGCGAGACGTACTCGTCGAACAGTGCGATGCGGACGAAGTTTTCGGTCAGCTGCCGGTCGGAATAGGGGGTATCGGGGCCGCCGCCGTCCCGGCGCAGCAGGCCGCGCGCCAGCAGGTCTGATTGCACACGGGCGTAGTGGCGCGCCGCCGCACGGCTGGCCTCGGACGGGTCCTTGGGGCGCGGAGCCAGCTCATCCGGCGTTGCAACCGGATCAGGCTCTGACTGGGGCGCGGGAAGTTCCTCGCAGCCCGCGAGAATGAGAGCGGCAATCAGCATCGCCGCTCTCGGAAGCATGGTCTTCAGGCGCAATTCGCGGCCCCTTCTTCAGCTGCCCGAAACGGCAGTACCGGCTGTGTCGCCTAGCCCGGTCTTGCGGGCCTTGGCGGCGGCGAGCGTATTTTTCAGCTCACTTTCCATCTTGTGCAGCTCTTCCTCGGCCTCGGCGCGCTTGCGCTTGCCTTCATCAGCGATCTGGAGGCTCTCCTCGATGGTAGCGACCAGTTCGGCGTTGGCGGTTTTCACCGCCTCGATGTCGAACACGCCGCGCTCCATCTCGGTGCGGATCTTGGCGTTGGTCTCGCGCAGGTTCTTGGCGTTCTGGGTCAGGAGCTCGTTGGTCAGATCATTCGCAGAGCGGACGGCCTCGGCGGCCTCGGCGGAGCGCTGGATCGTCACCGCCTGCGCCAGCTGGGTCTCCCAGAGCGGCACGGTGTTGACGAGGGTGGAGTTGATCTTGGTGACGAGGCTCTTGTCATTCTCCTGCACCAATCGGATCGAGGGCAGCGACTGCATGGTGACCTGACGGGTCAGCTTGAGGTCATGGACGCGGCGCTCGAGGTCGTCGCGGGCGGCACGAAGGTCACGCAACTCCTGCGCCTTCATCACGCCCTGCTCCTCGGGGGCGGCCTGCACCTCGGCCTCCTTGGCGGGGATGGTAGTGGCATCCAGCTCGGCGATCTTGGCTTCGCCCGCGGCGATGTAGAGCGCCAGCTCGTCGTAGAACTTGAGGGTCTTCTCATAGAGCACGTCGAGCGACTTGATGTCCTTCAGCAGCTTGTGCTCATGACCTTCGAGCTCGGCCGTGATCTTGTCGATCTGGTCCTGCACGTCCTCGAAGCGGGAGAGGAAGTTGGCGAAGGGTGCGGCGCGGCCGAGCAGCTTTTCCCAGAAGGAGCGCTTGCGGCGCACGTCCAGCTCGGAGACCGAGAAGCCGCGGATGGTCGTGACCATCTTGCGCAGCCCGTCGCCTGCCGGGCCTACATCCTTGTTCTTCACATCGGCCAGCATGGCCTGCGAGATGGTCTGCAGTTCTGACTGTGCGGCGGAGCCGAAGTTGACGATGGAGCCGGTGTCGCTCATGTCGAGCTCGCCCATGCGCTTGGTGATCTCTGCGGAGAGGGCCGGGTCGGCCTCGGCGAGGGGCACGACGGCATTGGCCTCGACCGGCTCGGGCAGAACCACGGCGTTGACCTCTTCCACCTGTGCCAGCGTTTCCTTGGCCTTGGCGTGAACTTCCTGTTCCATAGTCCCTTGTTTCTCCTTTGTACGCGGGCTCAGACGGCCCCTTCGCGCTGCAAACGGTCGCGCAGCACTTCGATTTCGATGTCGAGGTCGGTCTTGTCGTCGAGCAGCAGCTTTTCGGTGCGCTGGGCGTAGTTGCTCTCCATCTCGTCGAGGAGGGCGATGTAATCTTCCTTGGCCTTTGGGTCATGCCCGCGGCTGTAGATATCGGCGAACTTCACCGTCGCGTCGCGGGCGCCCTGAAGGTAGACACCCATGAACTTGCGGGCCGCGGTCAGGTCGCGCGGGTCTTCCTCGACGGTGCGGAACATGTTGCGGGCGGTGTCGGAGAAGCGCGCCACGCGGTCGGCCACGCCGCGATCTCCGGCACGTTTTACCGCATCTGCCATGGCGGAAAGATGCGCCTCGGCGGCCTCGACAGCGCGCGCCACGCGATCTTGCTGGCGCACGTCGATCCCCTCCATCCCCTTGTCCGACATCGGATCAAGCCCGAAGGCAAAGCAGTGGAGGCCCGCGCCGAGCACGGCGAAAATGATGGCTTCAAGAACCCCGTGGCCTGCAAGGCCAACAAGGCCGAGGCCTGCGCCTGTGAGCACCGAGCCGAAGATCTTGCGCGGCACGGCGGGGCGGCGGGCGACCTTGCGCGCCTCCCACGCCTCCTGTGCTTTCAGGCCCTCGCGGGTCAGCCATGCGGCGGTCAGCAGCACGCCCACGGCAACGAGGTAGAGCGCAAGGCCAGTGGCATCGGAGGTGAAGGCGTGCCAGAGAAAGATCAGCGGGACGACGAACATGAGGTTGGAGCGCATGCCCGCCCGCGCCCGGGTCGCCCCGGCGAATTTGGGCGCGAAGCTGGCCGCCTTGGGGGCCTCGGGCGCGGCCCGCACCCCGTCTTCGCCCGCCTTGGAGCCATCGGGGCTGAACTTTCCACCGTAGCGCTGGGCCATCAGGCGCCCCCGCCGGTGAAAGCGGCATACAGCATCAGCGCCAGAAGCAGCGCATAACTCAGTTTTTGCAAACCGTCTGACGACATCGCTCTCCCACCCGCACCGTCCTGGCGCATGTCTTTGCTTATAAGCGATGGATTTTCTGCGGGCCAGCATGGATCGGCCGGTTTTGGCTGCCGTTGCGGAAAGCCCTAGCGGCGGCGGCGCGTGGGCTTTCTCTTTGGCTCGGGTGCGGGTTTGAAGTCCGGATCGAGGCCAAGCTGGTCACGGACGATGCGGGATTTGATCTCTTCCACCGCGCCTGCCTTCAGCTCACCAAGCCGGAACGGGCCGTAGGAGACGCGAAGGAGCCGGTTGACGGTGAGGCCCACGGCCTCCATCGCACGGCGGATCTCGCGGTTCTTGCCCTCGCGCAGCGAAACGGTGGCCCAGGCGTTGGCGCCCTGCTGCCGGTCGAGCGTGATGGTCATCGGCTGATACTTCACGCCTTCGACAGTGAGGCCCTTGCGGAGAGGCTCGAAATCCTTGTCTTCCGGCGTGCCGTGCAGGCGCACGCGGTACTTTCGGACC
Organism: Oceanicola sp.; assembly: GCA_017792405.1. Lineage (GTDB taxonomy): Bacteria > Pseudomonadota > Alphaproteobacteria > Rhodobacterales > Rhodobacteraceae > Vannielia. The sequence continues at coordinate 2,293,063 of CP051231.1, read as the reverse complement.
CAGCCGGTGGAGGGCAGTTCGAGCCGCCGCTTGATCTCGCCGTCATTGGTGAGCAGCAGCAGGCCCTCGGAGTTGAGGTCGAGCCGGCCTACGCTCATCACCCGGGGCATGCCCTCGGGCAGGTTGGCGAAGACCGTGTCGCGCCCCTTTTCGTCACGCTCGGTGGTCACCAGGCCCGCGGGTTTGTGGTAGAGCCAGAGGCGCGGCGGCTCGGGGGCGGCGAGTGGTTTGCCGTCGACGGTGATCGCATCGGTCTCGGTCACGTTCAGCGCCGGGCTGGTGATCGGCTTGCCATTCACCGTCACGCGGCCTGCTTCCACGATCTTCTCGGCCTCACGGCGCGAGGCGAGGCCCGCTCGGGCGAGCACCTTGGCGATGCGGTCGCCGGGGGGAGTCTTGTCTGCCATGGGTCCGCTCTAGCCCTGAGCGAAGGGCTTGCCAAGGGCGCGGGTGCGGGGCAGGGGAGGGGGATGAGCTTTAAGAGCCATATGGAAGAGGCGCTGGCAGAGGCGCGGGCCGCCGCCGCACGGGGCGAGGTGCCAGTGGGCGCGGTGCTGGTTGCGCCGGGCGGCGAGGTGGTGGCGCGGGCCGGCAACCGGACCCGCGAGTTGAACGATCCGTCCGCCCATGCCGAGATGCTGGTGATCCGCGCCGCCTGCGCGAATGCGGGCAGCGAGAGGCTGCCGGGCCATGTGCTCTACGTTACGTTGGAGCCCTGCGCCATGTGCGCCGCGGTTATCGCCGCTGCCCGGATCGCCCGCGTTGTCTACGGCGCGGCTGACCCAAAGAGCGGCGGGGTCGACCACGGGGCACGCGTCTTTTCCCACGCTCAGGCGCATCATGCGCCTGAGGTGCTGGGTGGCATTGCGGAGGAGGAGGCCGCCGCTCTGCTAAAGGAGTTCTTCGCGCAGCGCCGATAGCGTTTGGCGAAGGGCGCGCAGCGGTATCCCGCTCTGGCGCGCCAAGTGACCGGTCAGTTCAGAGCGGCCAGAAGCGCTCCGTTGCCCATGCCGGGAACCTGCTTGCTACCGAGGACCACATACTTGTTTTGCGCGTGTAGCATCAGGGCGATGGAGTAGAACACGCCACCTGAGGTGACCAGTGCCATGATATGGGGCGCTCCCCCGATTGCACCGAGCGGCATGTTCACGGCGGCGGCGGCGCAGAGGTTGCCCAGCTCCATCGGGGTCCAAGCGGCGGCGGGGTTGAAACCATCGGCGTTGGCGGTCATTGCCCCGCGTGCGGTGGTCTTGACCAAGGTATTGGTCGGCCCGTTGGGCGGCTCCGACTCGACGGTGCCTACGTGACCGACCCACTGGTCGCCTGTGGCATCTGTCCATGTGACAATGAGGCAGCCGCTCATGAACCCGGTGAGCACGTCATTGTGGCCCCGGTGGCAGCGCGCAGTCGCTCCGGGGCGGTAATCCAGCCACTTGTGGTGAATGTTCATCCGGCTGGTGAGGCCGATTGCCGAAGGAGGCGTGTGGTTGAAGGCGGCATCCCATGCGCCCGGATCGGCGGCGAGCCCATCATAAATCAACGGGGAGGAGTGGCGGATACGGTGGTGAATTTGCCCATCGCGGGCGGCATCGACATTGGTCGGCTTGTGCCAGTCAAGGCAAATGCCCTTGCGAAAGTACTGTTCTATCATGGCTTTTCTCAGATGTGGTGGGGAACTGAAATGAGTTCGTGAGTCGCAATGAATGCCGCGACCGTGCCACGCCTGAGGCCCTCCGGCTAGAAATTTCTGCAACCGGAGGGTGAAAATTTAACGTAAGGTAAACCCGCGCCCTAAGCGGGGTGCCTGATCAGAGTTCGACCGTCTCGAGCACGCCGGGTTCCAGAACGTCCACACCTTTCAGCCCCTTCTTCAGCGCCTCAGCATCCTGAGCGAGCGCCGGGAAGGTCTTGTAGTGCGAGGGAATGACGATCTCGAAATCGAAGTAGCGTTTGGAGGCCCATGCGGCCTGCTCCATGTCCATCGTGTAGAAGCCGCCGCAGGAGAGGATGCCGATATCGGGCTCGAAATAGGCACCGATCCACTCCATGTCGGCCATGATCCCGGTATCGCCGGAGAAATACACGCATTTGCCGTCGCCCTTGAGCACGTAGCCCACCTCGGTGCCGGCCGCGCCGCCATTGTAGGAGGTGGAGTGGGAGGCGGGCACCATCGTGACCTGCACGCCGCCGAGGTCGACCGTGCCGCCCTTGTTGAAGCCGGTGGCCTTTACGCCGTCGAGCTGCCCGGCCAGTTCGACCATGGTGAAGACGGGCAGGCCACGGTCCTTGGCCATTTCCGGCACACCGGCGATGTGGTCGTCATGACCGTGGGTCAGCAGCACGTGGGTCGCGCCCTCCAACGCTTCGTCTTTCCGGTCTTCGGGGAAGGCGGGGTTGCCGTCGAGCCAGGGGTCGATCAGGATCACCGCCTGCTCTGCTTCAAGCCGCCAGCTGCCGTGTCCGAGCCAGGTGAGTTTCATGGGGAGCCTCCGAATTTGATGTTGCGGTGAACCTAGGGTGCGGTTGCAGGAGCGTCCACCGCTTGCAGCCCATTGGCGCTGGCGATAAACGGGCGAACGACAGCCGATAGGAGCCTCGCCATGTCGATCGATACCGAAACCGCGCGCCGTGTGGCGCATCTGGCCCGGATCGCCGTGCCGGAAGAGGAGCTGCCCGCGCTTGCAGGCGAGTTCAACGCGATCCTCGGGTTTATCGAGCAACTCTCTGAGGTGGATGTGGAGGGCGTGGAGCCGATGGTTTCGGTCACGCCGATGCGGCTGAAGCGGCGCGAGGATGTGGTGACCGATGGCAGCCAGCCGCAGGCCGTGCTGGCCAACGCGCCCGACGCCCGCGAGGGGTTCTTTGCTGTGCCGAAGGTGGTTGAGTGATGTCCGATCTGACCAAGCTGACCATCGCCGGGGCTCGCGACGCGCTGCGCAAGGGTGAGACGACCTCTGTCGAGATCACCGAGGCCTGCCTTTCGGCCATCGAGGGGGCAGGGGCGCTCAATGCTTTCGTTCACCACACGCCCGAGATCGCGCTGGAGCAGGCCAAGGCGGCCGATGCGCGGATCAAGGCCGGCGATGCGCCCGCGATGTGCGGCATTCCGCTGGGTGTCAAGGATCTGTTCTGCACCAAGGGTGTGAATTCCCAGGCGGCTTCGGCCATCCTCGGCGGCTTCAAGCCCGAGTATGAGAGCACCGTCACCAGCCAGCTCTTCGATGCGGGCGCTGTGATGCTGGGCAAACTCAACATGGACGAGTTCGCCATGGGCTCGTCCAACGAAACCTCGACCTACGGCAACGCGGTGAACCCGTGGCGGCGCGGGAATGACGACACCGCGCTGACGCCGGGCGGCTCCTCGGGCGGCTCCGCCTCCGCCGTCGCTGCCGATCTCTGCCTTGCCGCCACCGGCACCGATACCGGCGGGTCGATCCGCCAGCCCGCCGCCTTCACCGGCATCACCGGCCTCAAGCCCACTTATGGTCGCGTCAGCCGCTGGGGCATCATCGCCTTCGCCTCCTCGCTTGATCAGGCCGGGCCGATGACAAAGGATGTGCGCGATTGCGCGATCATGCTTCAGGCCATGGCGGGGCATGACCCGAAAGACAGCACTTCTGCCGAGTTGGCGGTGCCGGATTTCGAGGCCATGCTGACTGGCGACATCAAGGGCAAGGTGATCGGGATTCCGAAGGAATACCGGATGGAGGGCATGCCTGAAGAGATCGAGGCGCTCTGGGCCGAGGGCATCGAGATGCTGAAAGCCGCGGGCGCCGAGATCCGCGACATCTCGCTGCCCCACACCAAGTATGCGCTGCCCGCCTATTACGTGATCGCGCCTGCCGAGGCGTCGTCGAACCTCGCCCGCTATGACGGCGTGCGCTTTGGTCACCGGGCCAAGCTGGCGCAGGGTGACGGCATTGTGGAGATGTACGAAAAGACCCGCGCCGAGGGCTTTGGCGCCGAGGTGAAGCGCCGGGTGATGGTGGGGACCTATGTGCTCTCCGCCGGGTATTACGACGCCTATTACAACCGCGCCCGCAAAGTGCGCGCCCTGATCAAGCGCGATTTCGACGAGGTTTTTGCCGCGGGTGTGGATGCCATCCTGACCCCCGCCACCCCCTCCGCCGCCTTCGGGCTGGGCGAGATGGCCGAGGCCGATCCGGTGCAGATGTATCTCAACGACGTGTTCACCGTGACGGTCAACCTCGCCGGCCTGCCCGGCATTGCCGTGCCGACCGGCACCAGTGCCAATGGCTTGCCGCTGGGGCTGCAGCTGATCGGGCGGCCGTGGGAAGAGGGCGACCTGATGAATACCGCCTATGCGCTGGAGCAGGCGGCGGGTTTTGTGGCCAAACCGGGCAAATGGTGGTAAACCCCCGGCCCAAGGCAAAACAGAGAGCAGAGAGTTTTTCCATGCGAGCATGGCTTCCTTCGTGTCTGAGCCTGTGTGCGGTTCTGGGCCTCGCGGCCTGTGGCACCGCGATCCCCGACAGCGGTTCAGGCGTCGGCTTTGGCGACTACGAGAGCTACGATGCGCAGAGGCAGCGTGATGCTGCTCTGGCCACATCGCAACGGCAGACCGTTCAGCCGCCCGCTGGCCCCGTGGCCTCGGCCGATAGCTACCCCTCCGCGGACGCGCCCTCTGCCACCGGCGCCCCAACGGCTGCGGAGATCGACGCAGCGCTCGGGCGCACGCCCGCCTCAACCGGCGGCGTGATCACGCCAGCGGCCCCGGCGCCGGCGCCGGTGCGCAGCGGTGCGGTGCCTGCGAGTGGCGGCAATAACGGGTCGATCTCGGACGAGCAGTCGTTCGAGGCGGTCTCCTCCCGCGAGTCGATCCAGAGCGACGCGCAGCGGATCGCACAGCAGCGCGCCCAGTTCGAGCAGGCGCCGGTGACCGCGCTGCCCGATCGCCCGCAAGACACCGGGCCGAACCTGGCGGAATACGCGCTCTCGACCACCAATCAGCCGGGCCAGCAGATCTATCGTCGTGGTTTCACCAGCCAGCGGAAGTATGACCGGGCCTGCTCAAGCCAGCCCTCGGCCGCGGTCGCGCAGCAGGCCTTCCTTGCCGCTGGCGGGCCGCAGAAAGACCGGCTCGGGATGGATCCCGATGGCGACGGTTTTGCCTGTGGCTGGGATCCGCGCCCATTCCGGGCGGCCAAGGGCTGAGGCTGGCCACGAATTTTCGTCGAAAATTCGGAGGCTTGGTGTGAAGGTCGAGAGCTACCCCACCCCCAATCAGGGCGAGCGGCGTGACGGGGCGCAGCCCGATATCGTCTTGCTGCACTACACGGCGATGCCTGACACCGCGACCGTGCTGAAGCGCCTTGCCAACCCCGAGGCTGAGGTCTCGGCGCATTACGTGGTGAGCCCGGAGGGCGGGGTGTGGCAGATGGTCGATGAGGCCAAGCGCGCGTGGCACGCAGGCGCCGGGCAGTGGGGGGCTTGTGATGATGTGAACTCCCGCTCGATCGGCATCGAGATTGTCAACGCCGCCAAGGAGCCTTTCGCCGCGCCGCAGATGCGGAGCGCGGAGGCGCTGGTCGCCGGGATCATGGAGCGCTGGCGCGTGCCGCCCGAGCGGGTGCTGGGCCATTCCGACATCGCGCCGGGCCGCAAGATCGACCCCGGCCCGCGATTCGACTGGCGGCGGCTGGCGCTTCAGGGGCTGGCGGTGTGGAGCGAGGCGGTCGGCACGGGGGCGAATTGGGACCGCTTCATGCAGGATGCGCGGGTGTTCGGCTATACTGCCGATGTGGAGCGCGAGGTGCTGCTCAAGGCGTTTCGCGACCGGTTCCGACCCGGCGTGACGGGCGAGCTGGACGGCGTGGACTGCGCTCGAATGGCCGACCTTGCGGCACGGTATCCGGTGGATCCGGGAGCGGCACTGGTGTGAGTGGCGAGTCGGGGCGGGCTCCGGCCTGCGCTTGACCGGCAACCCCAACTCGCCTATCCGGGCCTTCGCGCGGATGGCCGGGTGGCTGCGGGGGCAACCCCGAGGAAAGTCCGGACTCCACGAAGCAACGGTGCCGGGTAACGCCCGGGCGGGGCAACCCGACGGATAGCGCCACAGAGAACAGACCGCTTGGCCCAGCCAAGTAAGGGTGAAACGGTGGGGTAAGAGCCCACCGCGGGGCCGGCAACGGCACCGGCAAGGCAAGCCCCACCGGGAGCAATGCCAAATAGGAGCCTCACATGGGCCGCTTCGGCCTTGGGGCTCGGGTTGGCAGCTAGAGGGGGCGCGGCAACGCGCGCCCGAGATGAATGGCCACCCCGCCCGAATGGGCGGACAGAATCCGGCTTACAGGCCATCCGCGCGATTATTTTTGCCGATCCCGCTCAGGGGCGGTTGACTCAGGGATTGGCGCGGGTAAAAGGCGGGCTCCAAGCTACACATGCGGAGCGCCCCCGTGCGTGCTCCCCCCGCAAGAGGACAAGACAGATGGCCAAACCGACCACCATCAAGATCCGGCTGAACTCCACTGCCGACACTGGCCACTTCTATGTGACCAAGAAGAACGCTCGCACCATGACCGAGAAGATGGTCGTACGCAAATACGACCCGGTCGCGCGGAAGCACGTGGAGTACAAGGAAGGCAAGATCAAGTAAGCCCTTCTCCCCACGGAAAGCTCAGAAAACCGCGCGACGCCCCAAGGCTCGCGCGGTTTTTCTTTTCAATACAGCCAGCACCCCGCGAGCCTCCTCCCCAACAGGTCCCAAGGAGGCCATGCCATGCAGACCCACATCAGAGACACGCCCGGGCACATCCCTCGCCCCGCTCTGCCGCCCTTCACCATCCGCCCCGCCCGCATGGGCGATGTGGCCCAGGTGGGCAAGCTGCTGGCCACCTCCTACGCGACCCTGCTCGCACCGGATTACCCCGCCGAGGCATTGGCGCAGGCGCTCCCCTACATCACCCGTCCACGCTCTTCGCTGCTGTCCTGCGGAACCTACTACCTGGCCGACACTGGAGACGGGCTTTTGGGGGCAGGCGGCTGGACGTATCACGCCCCCGGTGGCGGTGCGACGGGGCCACGCGAGGTGGGGCACATCCGACATGTCGCCACCGCGCCTCATGCCACCCGGCACGGGGTGGGGCGGGCGCTGCTCGAGCACGCGCTCTTCGAGGCGCAGCTCGCCGGAGTTCGGCGCATGATGTGCTACTCGACCGTCACCGCCGAGCCGTTCTACGCCGCGGTGGGCTTTGTCACTCAGGCGGAGATCACCGTGACCCTTGCGCCCGGACTTGAGTTTCCGGCGGTGCAGATGTGTAGCGATTTGTGATCTGTGCCGCACTTGCGAAGTGTCGCGCCGCGGCGCAGAATTGCAGGAATGGAACGGGTGATGATCGTAGGAGGGCCCGGTTCGGGCAAATCCACCCTGGCGCGGGCGCTGGGGGCGGTCACCGGTTTGCCCGTGTTCCACATGGACCACATCCACTACGCACCGGGCTGGGTGCCGCGCGAGGCGGAGGTGAAGGACTGGATGACCCATGAGGTTCACCGCAAGCCGCGCTGGATTTTCGAAGGCGGCCACTCGCGGACCTATGAGCAGCGGATGGCGCGGGCCGACCTGATGATCTGGCTGGATTTCCCGGTCGGGTTGCGGCTCTACCGGGTGATCCGGCGGCAACTGCGGTACCTCGGGAAGACACGTCCGGACCTGCCCGAAGGCTGCGTGGAGCGGCTGGACAAGGGCGCGCTGGATTTCTTCATCTGGATATGGCGCACGCGCAAGGCTTCCCGCGCCCGGATCGCCGCGCTTGTGGCGGAGCCGCCCGAGCATCTTGGGGTCGTCCGTTTGGCATCAAGGCAGGAAGTAGCGGCATTCTTGGCTGTGGTTGAAACGGGCGAATTGCGGCGGCAGGCCTTGCCGGGGCAGGTCCGCTCCGCTCCGCGCCCAGCTGCTGCCCCCGGCGCAGCCTGAGCCTGCCAATGAAAAAGGGCCGCCCCGATGGGCGGCCCTTTGACTGTTGGTCCGTCAGCCTTGCGGCTTATTCACGCCCGCCCATCAGCGAGAGCAGGAACATGAACATGTTGATGAAGTCCAGGTAGAGGCTCAGCGCGCCCATCACGGCGGCCTTGCCGAGCCATTCCTGGTCCCCATGCGCCGCGTGGGCGATGTAGGTGTTCTTGATGTTCTGGGTGTCGTAGGCGGTGAGGCCCGCGAAGATCAGAACGCCGAGGATCGAAATGGCGAACATCATGCCCGGGCTTTGCAGCCAGATGTTGATGATCGAAGCCACCAAGATGCCGATGACACCCATGATTAGAAAGCTGCCCCAGCCCGAGATGTCCTTCTTGGTTGTGTAGCCCCAGAGGGACAGGCCGGCGAAGGCGATCGCGGTGACAAGGAAGGTCTGGGCGATCGAGAAATCGGTGTACGCGGCGAAGATCCACGAGATCGACAGGCCCATCACGGCCGAGAAGCCGTAGAAGAAGAGCTGTGCCGCGGCGGCCGACATGCGGTTGACCATGGCGCCGAAGGCGAAGATCAGGATCAGCGGGGCGAACATGACGACCCAGCGGAGCGGCGTGGCGAAGATCTGCATCACCAGCGCGTCGTTGGTGCCGATGGCCCATGCCACGGCCGCGGTGAGCAGCAGGCCCACGGACATCGTGCCATAAACCTTGCTCATATGGGCCCGGAGGCCCTCGTCGATCTGCGCCGTACGGACGCCTGCGCCCATCGTGCGGATCGGTCCAGTCTCTGCCATTCATGCCTCCATTTGCACAAAGTTTGGGTCAGCACGCCCGGCGGACGCACTGCTTGGTGTCAAATATCGGCACAGTCGGCCTTGATTTCAAGTGGTTCTGGCGGGGAAACATGCTGTTTCGATCCAAAGATTTCGAGAGCGGCGCACTCGGGGGAAGCGCCGCTCTCATGGGTTGGCGGGATCAGGACCGCCAGCCCGGGGGAACGTCCCACAGACGACGCGCCGCTTCGGTGCGGGCTTCGTCGGATGTGATGCCGATATCCTTCAGCAAATCGGCATCAAGCCGGGCCAGTGCGCGGCGTTGGCGGCGCAGGGCGAGAAGGTTCAGGGCGCGGGTCATCAGGCTGCCGCGGATGGCGGCGGGGTGGTGTCCGGACAGGGCGCCGGAGGAGAGGGTGGAGGCGGGGAAGCTCATCGGTCCGATCCTTTGCTATCTGTGAACGTTGCGATCTGTTTGATCAGGATGATTGATATATGGCGGATGACATGGCATATTGAAAACGAATGTTTGTGACGCCAGCCATCACGGAGCTTGATGATGCCACGCAATCTAGACCTGACCGCCCTTCGCAGCTTCGTGACAGTCGCCGATTGTGCCGGCGTCACCCGCGCGGCAGGACAACTCAACATCACGCAATCGGCTGTCTCGATGCAGTTGAAGCGGTTGGAGGAGTCGCTGGACCAGAAACTGCTGGATCGCTCACAGCGGCAGATCGCACTCACCCCGGCCGGCGAGCAACTGCTCAGCTATGCCCGGCGGATGCTGACCCTGAATGATGAGGCGATCACGCGGCTGACGGCTGAGGAGTTCGAAGGCCAGATCGTGCTTGGCGTGCCCCATGACATCGTTCTGGGCTACATCCCCCGGATGCTCCAGCGCTTCGCCGCCGAATTCCCGCGCGTGCGGGTGCATCTGGTTTCGTCTTTCACTCGCAGCCTCAAAGAGGATTTCGCGAAGGGCGAGTGCGACATGATCGTGACCACCGAGGACGGCATGGATGAGGGCGGCGAAACCCTGCGCGAGGTGCCGCTGGTCTGGGTGGGCGCGCCCGGTGGTTGTGCATGGCGGCGGCGTCCGCTGCCGCTGGCCTTCGAGGAGAAGTGCTTCTTCAAGCCCATTGTGCAGCGTGCGCTCGACGAGGCGGGCCTGCCTTGGACGATGCAGGTCAGCTCCAACTCATCGCGCACGGTGGAGGCAACGGTGAATGCCGATCTCGCCGTGCATGCGATGCTGGAGGGGATGCACCCGCCCACCACGGAGCCGATCTGCCACGGCGGTGCGCTGCCCGAGTTGCGCTCGTTCCGGATCAACCTCTACGGCGCGTCGAACCTCAAGAACCCGGCGCAAGAGGCGCTGGCTGAGCTGTTACGGCGCTCCTACGCGGGGCGTTTGCCGAGCACCGGCATGGGGTCGGTGCCCGTTGGGGATAGCGGCGTGATCGGAGAGGCCCTTAGCGCTGTGGTTCAACAACAACCTTACCGGTCGAGCGCCGCGTCCTGATCAGGTCCATCGCGTCATCGATCTGGTCTAGTGGCAGGCGATGGGAGACATGCGGGTCCAAGCCGCCGGTTTCCCAGAGCTTCATGAGTTCGCCAAGAGAGCCGGTGAGCACCTCGGGTGCAAAGCCCATGTAGCCGCCCCAATACAGCCCCATCACCGTGAGGTTCTTCACCAGCAGGTGGTTGGCCTTGATCTGCGGCACCTTGCCGCCCGCGAAGCCGATGGCCAAGAGTCGCGCTTCAGGGCGGGCGGCGCGGAAGCACTCGGTGAATAGCGGATCGCCCACGGTGTCATAGAGCACATCGAGGCCGCCGAGGGCGTTTAATTGGCCGCGGATATCTTCACTCTGCGCGTCGATCAGGTGTGTCGCGCCGGCCTTCGCGGCCACCTCCAGCTTGTCGGCGCCCCGCGCAATGGCCACGACCTCCGCGCCAAGCTTTGCCCCGAGTTCTACCGCGGTCAGCCCCACGCCGCCTGCCGCGCCGGTGACAACAAGGCGCTCCCCTTTTGCCAGCCGTGCGCGATGCACGAGCGACAGGTGAGAGGTGCCATAGGCCACCAGGAAGGCCGCCGCGATATGAAAGGGCATAGCGTCCGGGAGCTTCAGACAACGCTGGGCCGGAAAGCAGCCCTCTTCCGCAAGTCCGCCCCGGCCGCCGAAAACGCCGATGCGGTCGCCGACAGCCAGCTCTTCGACTCCCTCGCCCAGAGCGGTCACGGTGCCAGCCAACTCGATCCCGAGGGTAAAGGGGGCAGGGGGGGTATCCTGATAGGTGCCTTCGACCATCAGCAGATCGGCGAAGTTGAGCCCGCAGGCCGCGATCTGAACGGCCACCTCGCCCGGTGCCGGTTCAGGCGACGGGATATCGGTGAGTGCGGGTCGATCCCCCGTTGCGGTGACGCGGTAGGCCTTCATGAATTCTCCCTCCGTTTGCACACCTGAACTAGGGCGTGCGCCGAAGTTGCGCAATCCTGTGGATGGTTCGCATTATGCAATTGCAATTTGCAATGGTGGATCACGGCCCTCAAATGCAACCCATAATTGTATCTCATTTCCGCCTTAAACTTGCCGTGGAGCGATGACTGTGGCATGGTTTTCCGCAGGGAGTCGTTAGTTAACCCCCTGAATTTGCATTCGATCAAATTTTTTTACGAACTGAAGTAGAGAATACCCCACCTCCTGAGCCGTTTGGCACGGAAGTTGCTACATAGGTGAGAAAGAAGAGCCTTAAGGAGACTTTAATGAAACATCCGGTCGACATACATGTTGGCAAGCGCGTTCGGCACCGTCGGTGGATGGTCGGCATGACGCAGCAACAACTGGCCGAGAAGGTCGGGATCAAATTTCAGCAGATCCAGAAGTACGAGACCGGCATGAACCGCGTCAGCGCATCGCGTCTTTGGGACATTTCCCATGCGCTGGACGTGCCGATCTCCTTCTTCTTCGAGGGTCTGAGCGAAGACCTGCCCCAGGTCGCCAAGACCGAGGTGAGCGAGGGCGAGAGCGTGCCGGGAGACATCCTCGGTGACCGTGAAGCACTTGAACTGGTGCGCAGCTACTACGCGATCCCCGAGAGCCAGCGCCGCCGGTTGTTCGATCTGGCCCGCGTGCTGAGCGACGTGAACTGACCCGCTTGTAATCGTACAATCGTGTTTTTCAGGAGAGCGCCCCGCTTTGGGGCGCTTTTCTCGTTCGGGCACCTGCGCTAAGGCTCAGGCAGGGGGTGCCTTATGAGACGAGAAGACCTGACAGCAGACGACGCAGCGGCACTCCGGGCCTGCGGCGCCGCGATGGCGGAGGCTGCGCGGGCGGCGATCCTGCCGTATTTCCGCAAGCCGCTGACGGCAGATAACAAGGACGGCCAAGGCGGGTTTGACCCGGTCACACTGGCTGACCGGGCGGCAGAAGAGGCGATGCGCGCTGTTCTGGCCGAGTTGCGCCCGCAAGATGCCGTTCTGGGGGAAGAGTTCGGGCGGCAGGCCGGCGAGAGCGGGCTGACCTGGGTGCTCGATCCGATCGATGGCACCCGCGCCTTCATCTCCGGCACGGCAAGCTGGGGCGTGCTCATCGCCTTGCAGGATACGCGCGGTCCATTCTACGGTATCATCGATCAGCCCTACACCGCTGAGCGGTTCGAGGGCGGATTGGGCGCTGCGAAGTTGGCCCATCCCTACGGCGAGGCCCCTTTGCGGGTGCGCGAGGGCCGTGCGCTGGCGGAGGCAACGCTCTTCACGACCTTTCCCGAGGTTGGCACCGAGGCGGAGGCGGCGGCGTTTCAAAGGGTGGCGCGCAAGGTGCAACTCACCCGCTATGGATTGGACTGCTACGCCTACGCCCTGCTTGCCCTTGGGCAGATCGACCTCGTCATCGAGGCGGGGCTGCAAAGCTATGACATCGCCGCGCCGATCGCGGTGATCGAGGCGGCGGGCGGTATCGTGACCGATTGGGAGGGCGGCCCGGTGCATGAAGGGGGGAGGGCGCTCGCTGCGGCCACGCCCGAACTGCACCGCGCGGCAATGGCGCTACTGGCGGAGCGGGGCGCATGACCCACCGGCTCATCCGGGGCGGCTATGTGCTTTGCATGGACGATGCCGGAACCGAGGGTGAGCTGGATGTGCGTTTGCGCGGCGGCGTGATCGGTGAGATCGGCCCCAATCTCGCGCCCGGCGATGCAGACTTGGTCAACGCTGAGGGCTGCCTTGTGACGCCCGGCTTGGTGAACACCCATCACCACATGTTTCAGAGCCTCACCCGTGCCGTACCCGCCGGGCAGGATGCCCTGCTCTTCGGCTGGCTGCAGACGCTTTACCCAATCTGGGGCCGGATGACGCCGGAGGATATCCGCCTCTCTGCTCAGCTGGCCTGCGCAGAACTGGCGCTATCCGGCTGTTCGATGAGTTCCGATCATCTTTATCTCTTCCCGAACGGGGCGCGGCTGGAGGACAGCATCGAAGGGGCCTCGGAGGTTGGCATCCGGTTTCTGGCCACCCGAGGGGCGATGAGCATAGGCGAGAGCAAGGGCGGGCTGCCGCCCGACGCGCTGGTGGAGGATGAGGCAGCCATCCTGGCCGACTCCGCGCGGGTGGTGGAGGCCTTCCACGACCCTTCCGAGGCAGCGATGGTGCAGGTTGGCCTCGCGCCGTGTTCTCCGTTTTCGGTGAGCCGGGAGTTGATGCGCGACGCGGCGCTGTTGGCCCGAGACAAGGGCGTGCGGCTGCACACGCATCTGGCCGAGAACGAGGAAGACATCGCCTATTCGGAGGCCAATTTTGGCTGCCGTCCGGGGCAATACGCCGAGGAGCTGGGCTGGGTCGGCGAGGATGTATGGCATGCCCATTGCGTGAAGCTGGATGCGGGCGAGATCGACCTTTTCGCCCATACCAAGACCGGCGTGGCCCATTGCCCCTGCTCCAACTGCCGCCTCGGGTCCGGCATCGCGCCAGTGCGGGCGATGCGGGACGCAGGCGTGCCCGTGGGGCTGGGCGTGGATGGTTCGGCCTCGAATGATGCGGGCAATCTGGTGGCCGAAGCACGCATGGCGCTACTCATGGCGCGGGTCCGCGACGGGGCCGATGCGATGCCCGCCCGCGAAGCCCTGCGCATCGCCACGCACGGCGGAGCGGAGGTGCTCGGTCGGGGCAGCCACCTGGGCCAGATCCGCCCGGGCTTTCGCGCCGATCTTGCGATCTGGGATATGAGCACCATCGAGTCCGCCGGAAACTGGGATCGGGCGGCGCTGCTTCTGGCCGGCCCAACGCGGGTGCGTGAACTCTTCGTGGAGGGGCGCGTGGTGGTGCAGGGCGGCGAACTGGTGCAGGCCGATGCACGTGCCATCGCGGCGCAGGCCTCAAAGGCGACCGCCCGCCTGATGCGAGCGGAGTGAGCCTGCGCGGTTGACCGCCTGCCGACCCTGCCCTCAGATGGGCGCAACCTAGGAGGCCATGCCATGAAACCGATCGCGACCGCGCTTGCAGCACTGATCCTCGCCGGAACTGCCAGCGCTCACGCGCCACTTCGTGCCGCCGCGCCTGCACCGCTTCTGGTGGCAAGCGATCTAACCGCAGAGTTCGGCGCGGTGCTCAACGCTTACCGCGCCTCCAAGGGCCGTGCGCCGCTGGTCGCCGCGCCGGGGTTGGAGAGGGCTGCGGCGGATCACGCCAACGACATGGCGCGCAAGGGCTATTTCTCGCACAAGGGTCGGGATGGCAGCTCTTCACGCAGCCGGATGAAGCGGCGCGGATGCTCGGGCACGACGGCGGAGAACATCGCGGGTGGTTACCCTTCGGTCAGCGCTTTGATGAAGGGCTGGCGCGGCTCCAGGGCGCATGACAAGAATATGCTCCTGCGCGATGTTAGGTTTTTCGGCATCGGCAAGGCGGGTGACAAGTGGGTGCTCAACCTCGCTTCCAATTGCTGACCTTCCCGGTCAGCGGCGGCTGACCCCGTTGACCCAAACGGCCTTCACCGCCCGATCATCTCCCATCATCATCGTCGGAAAGAGCGCCTCCCAGATGTCGCGGGCGCGGGCGGCACGTTGGGCGATGGCCGGGGTCGAGGCAAGATCGAGCGCGATGATGTCTGCGGCTGATCCGGGCGCGAGCGTGCCCACCTCGGCCTCCATCCGCAGCGCCTTGGCGGAGCCGGTTGTGGCGAGCCAGAGCAGGTGGGCGGGGTGCAGCACCGCGCCGTTGAGCTGGCTGATCTCATAGGCCGCGCCCATTGTCCGCAGCATCGAAAAGGATGAGCCGCCCCCGGTGTCGGTGGCCAGCCCCACCTCAACGCCACCCGCAACCAGCCCGGCGGCATCGAAGACGCCGGAGCCGATAAAGGTGTTGGAGGTCGGGCAATGCACCACCGCCGAGCCGCTCTCCGCCAGCCGTGCCCGCTCGCGGTCGGTCAGGTGAATGGCATGGCCAAAAAGCGCGCCGGGGCCGATGAGCCGGTGCTTTTCATAGGTGGCGAGGTAGTCTTCGGCCTCGGGGCAGAGCTCCTTCACCCAGGCGATTTCCTCGACCTGTTCGGAGAGGTGGGTCTGCATGGCGCAATCGGGGTGCTCGGCCCACAGCGCGCCCATCGCCTCAAGCTGGGCCTCGGTGGAGGTGGGGGTGAACCGGGGGGTGATGGCATAGCGTGCACGGCCCTGCTTGTGCCAGCGTTGCAGTAGCGCCTTGCTCTCGTCATAGGCCCGCTCGGGGGTGTCTTTCAGCGCATCCGGGGCGTTACGGTCCATCGCCACCTTGCCGCCGACCACTGCCATGCCGCGCGCTTGGGCGGCCTGAAAGAAGGCGGTCACGCTCTCGGGGTGCGAGGTGCAGAAGCTGGCAATCGTCGTGGTGCCATTGGCAATCGCGAGGTCGAGGTAGCGACCCGCGATGGTGGCCGCATAGAGCGCATCGCCAAAGCGGCTCTCTTCCGGAAAGGTGTAGCCCTCGAGCCAGTCGATCAGCCGTTTCCCCCAAGAGGCGATGATGCCGGTCTGGGGGTAATGGGCGTGGGCATCGACGAAGCCAGGCAGGAGCAGTGCCGCGCCATAGTCTACCCGCCGGGCGGAGGCGTGGCTCTCGATCAGCTGGGCGGCCGGGCCTATCTCGGTGATCCGGCCACCGCGCAGGACGATGCCGCCACGGCTCAGGTGGCGGGCGGAGTCCTCAGGTGGGCTCGAGAAAGGGTCGGCGGTAAAATCGAGGATCTGCCCGAGCAGGAGGGTCTCGGGAGCCGCACCGGAGGCGGCGTCGGGGGAGGCGGGGGCAGACATGCGACAAGCGTAAGCGCCGCCCGCGCCTTGGTAAATGCGTGAAATGACAGCGGGCAGCGCCGCAAGGGCGAATTCACGCGGGGCCGGGCAATCGCCCCGCTGCGCCTTGCGCCTTTTCGCACGTGCAATATGTTGGCCGCGACACCCAGAAGGAGGCCCGCCGATGAGCCGAGAGCCGATCACCGACGCGGAGGAGGACGAGCGCCTCGAGCCTCTCCCCGAGGAGCGCGAAGAGCAGGAATACGGCCTGCAAACACCCTTCGTGCAGGCGGTGCTGGAGGCGACCTTCAACGATGACACCGGCACGCTTTCGGAGCTGCTGGACCCGCTCCATGCCGCCGACATCGCCGACCTTCTGGAACAGATCGGTGAGGGCCCGCGGCGCGAACTGATCCTGCTCTGGGGTGAGAATGTTGACGGCGAGATCCTTTCGGAACTCGATGAGACCATCCGCGAAGAGGTGATCGGTGCCCTCTCGCCCGAGGCGCTGACAGAGGCGGTGCGGGAGCTCGACTCCGATGACGTGGTCGACCTCGTGGAAGACCTCGAGGAAGAGCAACAGGAAGCGATCCTTGAGGCGCTGCCTGCCGCCGATCGGATCGCGGTGGAGGAGGCGCTCTCATGGCCTGAGGAATCCGCCGGCCGCCTGATGCAGCGCGAGGTGGTGCGCGCGCCCGAGCATTGGGACGTGGGCCAGATGATCGATTTCATGCGGGCTGAGGGGCAAGAACTGCCGGAGCAGTTCTACCACGTCATCCTGATCGACCCGAAGATGCACCCGGTAGGCTATGTCGCGTTGGGCCGCATTCTGGCCAGCCCGCGTTCAACCCTGCTGAGCGACATCACCGAAGACAGCTTTCGCACCGTGCCGGTGGATCAGGACGAGGGCGAGGTGGCCTATGCCTTCAACCAGTATCACCTGATTTCGGTGCCAGTGGTGGACCATTCCGACCGGCTCGTGGGGGTGATCACCATCGATGACGCCATGTCGGTGCTCGACCTCGAGGCCGAGGAAGACCTTCTGCGCCTCGCCGGTGTGGGCGATGAAAGCCGGGTGACGGATTCGGTCTGGGAGACCACCAAGCTGCGCTTTCCGTGGCTGGCAGTGAACCTCGTGACCGCGATCCTCGCCTCGCTGGTGATCGACCAGTTCGAGGCGGTCATCGCGCAACTGGTGGCGCTGGCGGTGCTCATGCCCATCGTCGCCTCGATGGGCGGCAACGCTGGTACGCAATCACTCACCGTGGCGGTGCGAGCCATCGCCACCAAGGACCTTACCGGCTCAAACGTCTGGCGGGTGATCCGGCGGGAGGCGGCAGTTGGCCTCGTGAACGGGCTCGCTTTTGCAGTGCTGATGGGGCTTGTGGGCTGGTTCTGGTTCGACACCGCCATGCTGGGCGCGGTGCTGGCGCTGGCGATGATCATCAACCTGCTGGTGGCCGGGCTTGCGGGCATCCTCGTGCCGGTGCTGCTCGACAAGTTCGATATCGACCCTGCGCTGGCCTCCGGCGCCTTCGTAACCACGGTGACCGATGTGGTGGGCTTCTTCGCCTTCCTCGGTCTGGCGGCGGTGATGCTGCTGTGAGCCTCGTGGAAGAGAAAAAGGCCGCGCGCGCGGCGGCGCTGGCGCGGCGGGCCGAGGCCCATGCGCAGTGGTCCGGCCACGCGGCAGGCCACCTGTCAGAGGTGTTGGCGGGCTACCGCGGCGTGCCGCTCGCGGGCTACATGGCGATGCGCGACGAGATCGACCCGCTGCCCGCGCTAGAGGAGGCCGCCGCACACGGGCCGGTGGGGCTGCCCACCATCACCGCCCCCGCCACGCCACTGGTGTTCCGGCTCTGGGAGCCGGGGGCAGAGATGGTCCCGGCACAGTTCGGCACTTCGGAGCCAACCGGGGAGGTGATGCGACCCGAGATCCTCGTGGTGCCGCTGGTCGCCTTCACCCGCTCGGGTGCACGGCTGGGCTACGGCGGCGGGTTCTACGACCGGACGCTCGAACTGCTCCGCCGCGACGGCCCGGTGCTTGCCATCGGCTTTGCCTACTCTGCCCAAGAAGCGGAGTTTTTGCCGCAAGAACCGACAGATGCGCCGCTTGACATGATCGTGACCGAAGCCGGTGTGCTGACCTTCTGACCTTGCCGCTCATCGGGTTGACCCTGCTTCGCCGCATCCCCAAGTAACGGCTCAACAACAGTCGGAGCCCTCCCAGAATATGACCTTCCGTGCGCGCCTCGGCGCCTTCCTCAATCGCGGCGACGTTCAAAGTGCCATAACCGGGGTGATCGTGCTCAACGCCATCGTGCTCGGCCTCGAAACCTCGCCCGAAGTGATGAGCCGTGTGGGCAGCCTCGTTGTCATCATCGATACTATCTGCCTTGCGATCTTCGTCGTCGAAATCGCAGCACGCCTCTGCGCGCGGGGCTGGTCGTTTTTCCGCGGTGGATGGAACCTGTTCGATCTGGCGGTGGTGGCGGTGGCGCTGGTGCCTTCGGGCCACGGTTTCTCGGTGCTGCGCGCTCTGCGGGTGCTCCGGGTGCTGCGGGTGATCTCCGTTGCGCCACGGTTGCGGCGCGTGGTGGAGGCCCTTCTGACCGCGCTTCCGGGCATGGCCAGCGTGTTTTTGTTGATGGCACTGCTGTTTTATGTGGGCGCGGTCATTGCCACCACGCTCTTCGGCGCGGCCTTCCCCGACTGGTTCGGCGACATGGGCACCTCGGCCTACACGCTGTTCCAGATCATGACGCTGGAAAGCTGGTCGATGGGCATCGTGCGCCCAGTGATGGAGGTCTATCCGTGGGCCTGGGCCTTCTTCGTGCCCTTCATCATGGTCACGACCTTTGCCGTGGTTAACCTGATCGTCGGTCTCGTGGTCAACTCCATGCAGACCGCCCATGAAGAGGAGAGCGTGGCCGCGACCGATGCCTACCGCGAGACAGTTTTGGCCCGCCTCGAGGCGATCGAAAAGCGGCTGGCGGAGCGCAGCTGAGGCTTTGCCGCGCCTGCCGGCAATGCACCGCATCTTGCCCTGTGACCCGATGCAGCTTAGGGCTTTCTCATGCGTATACTCTTTCTTGGCGATGTAATGGGGCGCGCGGGCCGGACGGCGGTGGCCGAGCGGCTCCCGGGCCTGCGCGAGGCGTGGCGGCTCGATTTTGTGGTGGTCAACGGCGAGAACGCGACCTCGGGGGCCGGTCTCTCGGGTGCGCATGCCAAGGCGCTGCTGGAGGCCGGGGCGGATGTGATCACCTTGGGCGACCACGCCTTCGACCAGAAAGACATGCTCAGTTTCATCGGCTCGGAGCCAAGGGTGCTGCGGCCGATCAACTTTGCCAAGGATGCGCCGGGCAAGGGCTTCCGGGTTTATGACGCGCCGGGCGGGCGCAAGGTGCTGGTGGCGCAGGTGCTGGGCCAGGTCTTCATGAAGCGCTGCTTCGACGACCCGTTCTCGGCGATCGAACCTGTGCTGAAATCGCACGTGCCCGGCGGGCTGGTGCAGGCCTCACTGATCGACATGCATTGCGAGGCCACCTCGGAGAAAATGGGGATGGGCCATTTTTGCGATGGCCGCGCGAGCGTGGTCGTCGGCACCCACACCCATGTGCCGACGGGCGATGCCCAGTTGCTGCCGAAGGGCACGGCGTTTCAGGCCGATGCGGGCATGTGCGGCGATTACAACTCGGTCATCGGGATGGAGCCTGATGAGCCGATGCGCCGGTTCGTGACTGGCATGGCCAAAGGGCGGTTTCAGCCCGCGATGGGCGAGGCCACCTTGTGCGGCCTCTACGTGGAGACCGACGACCGGACCGGAAAGGCAAAGCGCGTGGTGCAGGTTCGGCAGGGCGGGCGGTTGGAGCAATCGGGGCCGTAGGCAGCGCTTTCTGCAATCGAGACGGGTTTACGCAAGGGCATCTGTCGCGCTAGGGTGGAGGTCCACCATTTTCAGAACTTCTCGATTAGGACTGCATCATGACACATGATCCCCTTGTAATGTCGGGGCATGCGAATGCCGATGGCACCGGCCCAATGGGCATTCTCTCCCCTGAACAAATGGAAGAGTGGATCGCCGGCAAGCTCGATATGGGCGCCAGCGAGCGCAAGTCGCGCGGCTCAAACATCAAGAGTGTTGTTGCGGCATTCATGGATGGCGCCGGCAAGGCAACAAGCGGCCCGAACAAGCATGTGCCGCACGGCAAGTTTCAGGAGCCGAACCGATCGCACACCAGCAAATATCGTGGCCACGATGTCTACCACACCTCGTCGGGCAAGATCGGCAAGTCGAACGGGATCACCATTTTCTACGTCAACCCGCAGGGGCATGATGGCAAGATCATCGGGATCGGCAATCACATCAACTCAACCACCTACGAGATCGAGTGGCATGTGCGCGATTGGCATGTCGGCCGGACGGTGTCACTCGGCTGAACAGGCCGGTCAGAACAGCCGCTCGCCCTGTTCGTCAATCATCTGGCAGGCCTTGCGCAGGCTTGCCTCCACCGCGTCGGTCTCATCGGCGATGACATCGGCGCGGATCATGTGGTGGCTTTGGCCATCCTTCTCGATCATTGCGCCAATCCGAAAGCCGCCGGGCGCCTTCTCGGGGCAAGGCGTGATGGAAAAGCCTTTGTGATCGACCGGCTTGGGGCCTTCGGGCTGGCTCTTGCCGCCGAAGAGTTTTGAAAAGAGAGACATGGGCTAACCCTCCATCTGGTCGAGATAATGGGTAACGCAATCCTGCACCCGGCGAAAGCGGTCGCCGCCGAGGTGGGTGCCGCCAAACCAGCGGGTGACGATCACCAGATGGTTCTCGAGTTGGGCGCGCTCCAGCATCCGCACAATCACCATGCCTGCGCCCGCTTCGCCATCATCGCCCTTCAGCGGGCCGTCCGGCAAAAGGAGCGCCCATGTGTTGTGGGTCGCCTTGGCGAACTTCTTGTTGCGCTTTAGCTCTTTCAGGAGGATCTGCACCTCCGCTTTGGAGCCAGCCGGGCCACCCGAGACAGCGTATTTCGATCCCCGGTCAGTGAGGACGTTCTCGAAAACGGTCAGAGCCACGCGCTCAGAGCGTGCCCTTGGTCGATGGGATGGCATCGGCCTTGCGCGGGTCGGCCTCCAGGGCATCCCGCAGGGCCCGGGCCACGGCCTTGAAGGCGGCCTCGGCGATGTGGTGGCTGTTGAAGCCGTGCAGCGCGTCCACGTGCAGCGTGATGCCGCCATGGGTCGAGAAGGCCTGAAAGAACTCGCGCACCAGCTCGGTATCGAAGGTGCCGATCTTCTGAGTAGGGAAGTCGACGTTCCACACGAGGAAGGGACGGCCAGAGAGGTCGAGTGCGGCCCGAACGAGCGAGTCGTCCATCGGCAGCAGGCAGGCACCATAACGGGTGATGCCGCGCTTGTCGCCCATCGCCTCGGTCAGCGCCTTGCCCAGCGTGATACCCACGTCTTCCACGGTGTGGTGATCGTCGATGTGCAGGTCGCCTTTGGCCGAGATCTTCATGTCGATCAGCGCGTGGCGGGCCAATTGGTCGAGCATGTGGTCGAAGAAACCGACGCCGGTGGCGTTATCGTAGCTGCCGGTGCCGTCGAGGTCGATCTCGACGGTGATCGCGGTTTCCGCGGTTTCACGGGTGACGCTGGCTGTGCGCATTGGGGCCTCCGGAACGGGTCTGAGGCGGTATAGGCGTGGGCGCGGCGCGGGGAAAGAGGGGGCGGCGCGGAGGGGCGCAGGCTGTGGCGCGCCTGCGCCAGCCGGTTGCGTCCCTCCGCTTTTGTTCGTGCGTCAGCGCTCGTCCGGTGGGGTTTTGTCGTCGTCCAGCGTGGGGAGCGGCGCGATCACCGTTTTCGCGCTCGCCTGAGGCGGTGCGGGCGGCGGTGGCGGTGCGGGAGGCTCAGGCGGCGGTGGCGCCGGTGCCATCTCTGCCGGGGCAGGCTCTGGCACCTCAATCTGCGGAGGCGCGGGGCTTGGCGCAGGCTCTGGTGCTGGCTCTGGGGGCGTTTCGGGCGCGGCCTCGGCAGCGGGTTGCGGCGGCGCCGGGGGGGCCGCGGGCGCGGGGGCTGCGGCCCACGGATCGGCGATTTCAGCCGGGGTGGCGGAGGCGTCTGGATCGTCAGCCAAGGCCTGCGCGGCAGGTGTGACCTCGTCACGCGGAACCGCAGCGGGTTCGGGCGGCTCAGGAGCGGCGGGTTCCTCCGCCACTTCTGGCTCCGGCGGGGCGCTCCACGGGTCGGCGATGGACGCCGGGGTGGCCCGAGCTTCAGGATTCCCGGCAAGTGCCTGCGGCGTAGTGGTGACGCTGTCCGCCTCGGTGAGCGGGGGGAGTTCGGCCACGGGGTCCGGCTCCGGCTCGGCTTCGGCCTCGGGCGCAGTGGGAATCTCTGGCGGTGCGCTCGGCGGGATTTCCCGTGGCGGTGTCGGTTGAGGAACCTCCGGCGGCGTGGGGGGCGGTGTTTCCTGCGGCGGGTCTGCCGGGGTCTCAGGCGGTGTCGGCGGATGCGCCGGTTGCGGCGTGGGCTCCGGCTCGGGTTCGGGCGCCGCCGTAGGGGCCGCAGGCGCGGCCGGTGTGGGAGTTGGTTCGGGCGTGGGCGCAGGGGCTGTGGGCACTGCCTCTGCCTTGGCTTCAGGCGCAACCTCTGCGGTGGGTCGCGGCGTGGGCTTGGGGGGAACGAACCCGCTTGGCATGAGCTCTGCAGGCGGGGTGAAGGCCGAGGCTCCGGCCTGTTCTTCGGCGGCGGTTCCTGCAACTGCGGCCGTGGTCGCAGCCGCTGCGACAGGTGCGGCGGCGCTCGCGGGGGGCGATGGCCTTGGCGCGGGGGCCGCTTCGGCTGCAGCGGGCATCTCGCCGCCAATCACGGTTTTCTGCGCCGTGGCCGTGGTGCGATCAGCCCTGCCGGGGAGCGTGGCGGCCTCTTGGCCGAGCGCGGCAAAGGCAGGCGCATCGGCATCCAGCCGAGTCTCCCAATCGGGGTTCGGCCGCTGGCCACGGGTGGCGCCGATGTAGATTTGCAGCAGGCAGCCGTTGGTGAAGGCGTCGATCAACCCGGCCTTGGTGCCCCACGCGAAGAAGCCTGCGATGATCACAACCAGAAGGCCCGCGCCGGGGGCGACGAGGATGACCGGCACGAACAGGGTGAGCCAGCCAACGAAGGCCAGCAGGCCGTAGGCCCAGCCAAGCCCCTGCAGCGTCAGCGCATTGCCGACCACGGGCTTGCCGTTCTGCGCCAGCAGAACCAGCCCCTCGCGGGCTGCTGCATAGGGGTTTACCGCGCGTTTGCGCATCCCGTGGGCCAGCACCATCTCATCAATCGGGCGCTCGGAGAGCCAGAGGTAGGGCTGGTTCATCCCCACGCCCTTGCCCTCGGGCTTCATACTGAACAGCTCCCTCAGGGGGAGCAGCGGGTTGATTGCGGGCAGGGTTTTCTCGATCTGGCCGCGCAGCGCCCAGAGACGGTTCATGTCGCCGTAGCGCTCGGCGACGATCGCCATACCGGCCTTGATCTGGCTGCCTTCCGGCAGGCGGCGGCCTTCAAGGATTTCGGCCATCAGCGCCATGTGCGGCGCGCGGATGTACCAGTAGAGATGTTTGCGCAGAAACCACATGCCCACGCCCATGCTGCCGCAAAGCATGAGGATGAAGAGAAGCGGCATGGTCCGTGCGAGAGCGATCACGGTGCCGAAGCTGGCGCCGCCCTGCATGGCGCCCCGGGTGATCGCCACGCCGATGATATGCCCGATCCAGGCCAGCAGTGCGTAACAGGCTGCGATCCCGAGGAAGACCCCGAGGCGGTATCCGGTAAAGGCGGCGGTTTGCTTCAGCAGTCCCCAGGCAAGGGAGGACTTGAAATTCCACATCTGTCAAATTCCCTCAGGCGCAATCAATGCTTAGAGCCTAGCGAAATTCGGCCACGCTTCAACCAATAGTGATGGGCGTGAGGCGGCGGGTAGTGCGCCGGAATCTTGCGGCGTGGGCTTTGCATGCGGGCGCGGAGGGACTAGCTGAAAAAGGCACTGAACGGAGCCGCAAACCATGCCCAGAAATCGCTACTATACAGGCCCGGCCCGCAGCAACTTTGACGGGCTGCGGTTTTTCTCGCCCGGCCAGCCCTTGCCGGATCGGGGCTTTGGCGACCTATGGAAGTGGCATCGCAATGGTGAGCGCGCAAAGTGGCCACGGCACGTGGATGTGACCCTTGCCACACCGCCCGCCCGAAGTGACGCGTCCCGGCTCACGATGGTGGGCCATGCGAGCGTGCTCATTCAGGTGGCGGGGCTGAATATTTTGACAGATCCGGTCTGGTCAGACCGTGCCAGCCCGGTGCGGTTTGCCGGGCCGAAGCGGGTCACCGCGCCCGGGGTGAAGTTTGACGACCTGCCTAAGATCGACGCGGTGCTGCTCAGTCACAACCATTATGACCACCTCGATCTGGCCACGCTCCGCCGCCTTCATGCGGCGCACGCCCCGCTGATGATCATGCCGCTGGGCACCGACGCGACGGTGCGGCGGGCGGTGCGCGGGGCGCGGGTGGCGGTGGCGGATTGGCATGAAGCCGTTGCGCTGGGAGAGGGGGCGCAGGTGACGCTGACGCCCGCCAACCACTGGTCGTCCCGCGGGTTGCGTGACAGGCGGATGGCGCTTTGGTCGGGCCATTGGATCGATACACCGAAGGGCTCGATCTGGTTTGCAGGGGATACCGGATACGGCGACGGTGCGATCTTTCATGACATCCGCGCCCGCCACGGCGCACCCGATATTGCGCTCATCCCTATCGGGGCCTACGCGCCGCGCTGGTTCATGGCTAACCAGCATGTCGGACCGGAGGAGGCGGTGCAGATTTACAAGGATGTCGGCGCGCGGCAGGCGCTGGGGATTCACTGGGGCACCTTCCAGCTGACCGACGAGCCGCGCGAGGAACCGGTGGAACTGCTCGCCCGCGCTCTCGCGGCAGAGGGGATCGATCCCGCCCGTTTTCGCGCCTTCGCGCCGGGTGACGTGCACGCGAGCGCGTAAGGCGCAAACTGCGCCGGTCTCACGATCTGATCTGTGAAGGAAACTCTCTGGAGCGGGCGATGAGATTCGAACTCACGACCCTAACCTTGGCAAGAAATACACGGTCAGAAATAGAAAAGATTTCAACTACTTGAAAGGTGCTATTTTTTGTGTCCGGCTAAGATATTGGGGCCATTTAGCTTTTCAGCGTGCAAGTTGCACGGTCAGGAGCACTTCCGGTTCTGCACATTGCGGTTAGGCCCGGCTGACGCCGCCAGACGACCTCCAGTTGTCGTAGCTATCTAGCGTGGGAGGCCGAAGGCCCTTAGCATCGGAAAGCGATTGAGATGGAGCGGTGCGACGAATGAGGGATTTGGAATACGTGAAGGCAACGCTAGCGCAGCCTTATGAGACAGAGCGACCACATGAACTCCCATACCCCGACTTGGAAGAGGTCATTGAGGATACCCCATTTGACTACGCGGCGGGCACCGTTGGTGGCGAGAGGCCGAACAACAGCAAAAGTCGGGAAGGTCATGACTATTTGTGGTTTGAACACGGCCCCAAGTCGATCCTCTCACATCGCTTCATCGCAGCGGTGACCCTCGGCAAATGGATTCCGCGTGACTTCGATGTGGATCACGTGAACCACAATCCATCTGACAACAGACCGACGAACTTGCGCATCGTAACCCGGCGGGACAACAACGGGAACCGACGCAAGGCGCTCCTGTCCGAACTGGCGGACCTCGATACGGTCGCACAATCCCTTGCGGAGCGGGCGGAAGTTGCTGCCCCCGAACCCGAGTTCCATGACGGTTTCGGAGACGACTACGACGGGTCCATGGACTACGTTTCCGCGCCAAAGTCGATCTACACGGGCGAGACCAAGCCCGCAAAATTCGGCGGCGTCTGGCGCAAGACGGTGCAGGATTCATGGCACCTTTGTTCCAACAAGAAGTCCTAGCGGCGCTGCGGGCCTCACGATAACCGCCTTCAAATTTAACTCAGTGGAGATACACTCGGGGGATCGCGCCTCCGCGCATTTGCGCCTGACTGCGCAGGGCAGGCATAAGGGTGTGGTTTTGTCCCACATCACCGCGCGGGTCAGAAGTAGGCGGGGATCCAATCCCCATCGCCAATCCGAACCTCAATGGAGCTGGCGGTTAGGATGCCCGCACCTCGCCACACAGGTTCGTAGAAACCCTCGCGGCGGTAGTAGTAGAACAAGATTTGATCCTCAGGACAGATGAGGCTGAAGGCCACTTCCTGAAACCCTTCGCCGGGCGATCCGTGCCGGTTTCGCGCCATGTCCTTGGTTACACAGAAATCCCGATGATCGAAGGGATAGGGCCTGTTGATCGCTTCACTTACTGCACCCTCTAAATCGCCAACTCCGGCTTCAAGCAGTATCGTGCCATGCACCAAGTCTCGGTGCCCCTGTGCGGGGTAGATATTCCGCTCGAAGTCGAACAGGGTTTCAGGAAGCGGGACCACCCTGCGAGCCTCCGTTAGGCAGTCAATCACTTGCCGGGTTTGCGGGTGGTCGGGATTAATGTGACCCCAGTTGCGGCGGGCCACTGCGATTTGTGTGTGGGGGTCATTTTCTTCCGCCAACCAAGTGGCGAGTTGCGCTGTGAAGCTCTCACCGGAGGTATGCAGGTTAGGGTTGGGTCGTGTCATTGCGGTCCTTTCATGTGGTTGCCCTTGATGGCGCGGGCAGGCACTTGGGCGGCAGGGAGAGATGCCGCCCAAGAGGGCGGTTAGCTGGCCCTGCTGGCTTCGTCTGCGGCACTCATGCTGAGTTCGCTAAAAGTAGAGCACGCCTCCAAGGTGCTGGCTCTCTCAGGACCAGACGGCATCTTTTCGATCCTTTCGGCGAGCCTTTGGGCTACGCCTGCGAACACCTTGGCGCGTGTTTCTGGGGGGAGTTCGGAGATGGCCCCGAAAACGGCATCTCTGTTTGCCCAGACATAGTCCGCCAGTTCGGTTCTAGTGAGAGTGTGTGGTGTCTGTGTCATTGTGTTCCTATCAGTTGTCCGGTTTTGCGCGTTGTGAGTGTCGCTTGCCAGCTTTGCGAACTTTGTGATTTTTCCTTGCAAATCAATTCACTACGGGCAGTCGCGCGTCATACTAAAGGGAGGCAGGGAGGGTCAAGCGGTGATTTGGGGGGGAGCGCCGTCAGGCGCGTGGTGGCCTGCTTGCCGGGTGGTGAATCCGGTGCATGTAGCCACCGTGCCCGTTTCAAGATCAGCCCCAATCCCCCCGCCTGGGGCCCCTCTGTTTCAGTGTCGGTGACGGGGCGTTCAAGGGCTCTCAGAGGCACTGTAGGACGCGACAGGCCCGCTCGGGGTTGAGCCGGTGGTGAGCGAGCCTGCGGGGTTGTGGTGGGCGTCAGAGGGGCGCTGTGAGGTCTGCGGTCTAGGTGCTGGCTTGATACACGCCCTCGCGCTGTAACATGCGGCGGATGGTGTTCGCATGGTGCGGCTCGCCGGTTGGGGAGACGTGGCCGAGTCTGGCCAGCTCGGCTGCGATAGCGCGGAGGGTCCGCCGCTGCCCAGTCTTGGGTGACTTCCGATAGAGGCGCTTGGCTTCCGCGTGGGTCGTGGCATCGGCCACCGGCTTCCGGCCCTCTACACGCCGCCCTAGGCGCTCACTGGCGCGGTCCCGTGAGGCGCGGAGCTCGTCTACGGTCTGGCGGCGGTCGAAGGCGCTGACGGCCCCGAGGATGGCTCTGACAAGCTCTGAGGTCGGTGTGTCGTGCAGGAAGTAATCCGGGGCGGTGGACGGGATGAGGGCCACGCCGCGCTCTTTGAGCATTCGGTGGCCTAGCTCCTGCACCACAGCGTCGCGGGCGAAGCGGTCAGGGCTTTCAACGATAATGGTGCGAGTGCCATTGGACAGGACGGCGGCAAGCAGGTCCATCATGCCGGGGCGAGACTCGATGGGGTCGGTGCCGCTGACTGCTTCATCGGTGAAGGTGCCGACGATCCGATACCCGTTCGCGGCGGCGTAGCTCTCGATGGCCACCCGTTGGCGGGTGTCGGAGTCTTTGTCCTGACCGATGTTCGCGGCGCTGGACGTGCGGAGGTAGGCGAATGCAGGAGTAAAACTTACTAAAGAACAACCTTTCATATCGGGGCCTTGGTGCCGATTCGTGTGCGATTTCCTAAGTAAGTGTAACAGGAATCCTAGGTCGAGTCTGGAAACAATCGCCCTCTCGGAGTGTTTCGCCGGGTGGCGACCGGGAGCCTTCTGGGTGGGGGTTGGGGCCGATCTGGGGACTCCCGCCGTGAGGCGGCTCGGGTGTGAGGCGGCTCGCGGTGCCCCGTTGGTGGATATGTGCGGGAGTCATGTAATTGTGTGCTGTGAGCGCAAATATTGGTTGCTTTTGCAAACTATTACAGGAGGCGGGCCAACTGCCGCCGGGGAGGGTAAAGCCCGGTCCAACCTCCAAACCTCCAAGCAAAAGTGTCGCCGTTTATCTCGGGGCGGGGACACACACCCTGTCTCTAGGGGGTGTGTGTCCCTGCCACTTTGTCTTTCCTATTTCCCCTTGGAGGTTTGGAGGTCGGGGATATGGAAGAGAAAGGGCCCGTAAAAATATGGGTCCTTTGACCGCCACCAGCCTCCAAGAACCCCGGAGGTTGTTGGAGGTAATCGGAGGTTGGGGCGCTTACGCGCCCGCTCCACTACGCCACCACGCGACCGAACCGCTCTTCGATCTCATCCAAGAGCATCCGCCGAGGCGGGAACTCAATCCATCGCGTGTTCCCGCCGTCGCGGGGTGTAAGTGTGCCCCTCCGGGTCTCCACCGTGACCCACCCGCCGGACCTCTCGCCCGTCACAGGGTCCACCCGTTCCCCGATCTTCTCCCCGAAGAGGAAGTGCATGATCTTCACCGGGTCGCTGTCGTCAGCTTGGCGTGTGTCCCCCTTCGCGGCGAGATAGCTCCGCAATGGGGCGATGGGCAGGCGCACAGGCCCGTCATCGAGATAGATGGTCTCGGGGCAATCACCCACCACCAGCGTCACCTCGCCGTTCTCGAAGATGTCGAGCAAGGCCCGATGCGCCGGGCGAAGGCTCTGGTAGCTCATAGCGTCCCGCTCGGGCGTGGTCGGTGCCACCCGCACGTCATCCCATGTCAGGCCCAACCGCTCGGGTTTGAGCGTCAGGAGCCAATGCAGAAACCCGCGCATTTCGTCACCATCCACCGCCGCGTAGAGCGCCTTCCAATAGGCCCGGTCGCCGCGATAGGTGTCCGCGACCTCCATCACCAAGAACCGCCGTTCAGAGCCGTTCCGCTCGATGGCCACGGCGTGGGCGTCGTTGGAGTCGAAGAACAGGCAGAGGTAGCTGCTCATCTGGATCACGGGCATCCCTTTGGCCTCAACGGCGAGGGTTTCGGAAGTGATCAGGCCCTTGAGTTCGTTCCGCACACGCGGGTCACGGGCGAATGCTGCCTCCGCGCAGACAGCGCAGATGGTGGTGGCGAGGTGCTCATTGGCGAACCGCCCGGTGACGTGCTCGCCCTTCTCCAAGGTCCGGCTATGAGGGGCGGTCAGCTTCTCGCAGATCACCCCGAAGGTGGACTTCCCGGTCCCACCGGCACCGTGCGACACAATCGCGGTGCCGGGCTTCTCGCCGGGGAGCTGGACCATGTGCGCGAGCCAAAGCAACACCCACCGCCAAAGGTGTTTCCGCCCGCCACAGATGACGCGGAAGATGAACCGCGCGATGGTCAGGCACGGCACGTCCAGCGGCTCCAAGGTCCGCCCATAATACATGTTGAACTCGTTGGTCCCGACTGCGACAGGGTGCGGCGCGAACACCACCCCGCTCTTGCGGGGAGCGGTCCTCACAAACTCCCGTGCCGGGTTCTCCAACTTCGCGTCTTCGCCCGACCCGACCACCACCGACCGATCTTCGTGGAACTTCACGAAGTCCTCCAAGCGGTGGGCCGTGAAGATGCTCGGCAATGTCCGCCCTGTTTCCCGCAAGGCCGCAAGGTCCGGCTTCCGCAGGGCGAGGAACTTCCCGTTTACGTCCGCGAGCACGAACCGATGCGAGAGTGTGGCCAGAGCTTCCTCCATCGTGTCCCCCAGCGGGTCCGCGATGTCGAGGCTCACGTTGTTCGGCGTCCCGTGTGCAATCGCTTCCTTCACCCGCTCGCGGTCTTCCGCCGCCACCGTCGCCGCGTGAGCGGCACGGTCGGCCTTGAGGCGTTCGGTGCCCTTCTTCTTGAGCGCCTTGGCTTTGTTGGAGTCAAACCGCTCCTTCACAAGATCGTCCAGCGCCTCCACGGCCTTGACCTTATTCCCGGCCAGCTCCACCCCGGCGTAGAGGGCGGCATAGTGATCGTCCCCGGCCCGGTCATCATCGGCCACAGTCTGAAACGCTCTCTGCACCTTCTTCGGGGTGGCCAGACGCTGGACCTCAATCACCTCTTCCACGCCATAGTCGCGCGGGTCGAAGTGCGGAGCCTCCCCGTCGATCTCATCGGGGTCGAACGCCGAGTCGCAGAGCATCGCGGAGAAGCTCGGGTAGTCGTCGGGCAACTCGGCGTGGCCGTCGAGGATGGCCTGTTCGATCATCCGCAAGAAGTCGCCGGTCCAAAGCCCAAGGCAGGCTTTGTGGTGACAAGTGATGACCGAAAGGTTGTCTTCTTTGTAACCTTCCGCAGCCCAGCACCCGGCGTCGTTGGGATCACCCGCGTTCGTGTGGTTGGCGTCGTTGGGGCAGAGGATCGTCCGGCCACCACCGGAAGACCCACGGTCTTCCAATCCGATGGTGTCCAAGAGGGTCTCAATCAGGATGTCTTTACCACCATCCCAATACCAGTCGCGGACATCGAACCCGTCGCTCAGAACAGCAGGTTCGCCGGTGTCTTGGGCGTCCAGTGAGACGCCTCCGCCGGTGCGGCAGTCGCTCTTCCGATATTTCGACGGGTCGCCCGGCACCACGGCGTCAACGTCCACGAAACCGCCGCCGCAGATGACGTGCTTGAACGGCGCACCCTCAGACGGTCTGCGGGCCGCATACATCATCTGATTGACGTTCATCGCGCTGGCGTCGATCTCCGTCAGGCCCAGCGCCTCGCAGACCCCGACATAGAAGGCTTCCCACCGGGCCACCGCCTCACGGCGGGCCTCATCCCGAGAACTCCCTGCCGGGATGTCGAAAGGCTCACGCAGGAACAGGATCACCCGGAACCGCTCGCCGTTAGGCGTGCTCTTCGCCGCGTGAGAGTGCGTCGTGTAGGCGACGTGGAACCAGCCCAGTTCCTGCGCCTTCTCGGTCACACGGGCGAAGGTGTCGGTTCCGTCAACGTCGATAGCGATGGCCGAGACAGAGGTGATCTTGTCCTTCGCCCGCCAGCCGTATTCGATGGTGCGACCACCGGCCTTGCGAGTGTTGGTGCGCGGGCTGGCGGCGAAGCAAATCGACCTCCCGTCCTTTTCAGCCTCCACCGGATGCCGTGCCAGATCGCCGTCGATCATCTCATCAACGATCCCCGTCGCCAGTTCCCATTTCTTCCCCGGCGTCTGGCGGCTCGGGGCCACCAGCACTGTGATAGAGGATTCCAACACGGCGCGGGACTCGGGCGAGTGGAGGTCGCCCAACACCTCCGCATCCCCCCAGCGTTTGGGGGCGTCGGTCGACTCTTCAAGGTAGGAGATCACCTCCGTCAGGAGGTCGGCAGGCATAGAGGGATTGTTCGCCCCGAAGGACGTTTGGTGAGTGTCAGTCATTGGTATCTGCTCTTCTAAGGTTTGTGTTGGATAACGGCGGGCGGGCCGTGCCCTGTGTCATTAACTCACAGGATTGATTCGCCAAGCACCCACCGAATCGCCGCGCTCGTCAAGAAAAAACTTCACTTGAAGCGAAAAAGGGCTTGAGTCAGTTCCGTAGGCTCACCACCTTGCGGGTCGCGGGAAGCTCGAAGTCATCGAGGTCCACAGGCACCTTCTTGCCGCCGTTTCTCTGCGACGTGAACACGTCCCCGAAGGTGCGGGTCAGGCCCATCAAGTTCAGCACCACCTCGGCCCGGATCGGATCAAGATGGAGTGCGACTTGGACCTCCGACAGGCGCAGCACTTCGCATTCGTCGTGGTCCACGATGTCGGCCACATAGTCGGCCAGCAACTCCGCCTGACGGCGGAGGCCGGGCAGTTCGTCGAGGAAGAAGTTGATGGCGGTCGCAAGCCCGAGACGGGGGGCGGCGTAGGCGTCTTTCGGGTTCTCGCAGTCCCACGCTTGGGCGAGGGCCGCGACCCCCGCGCCACGGTGGCACAGGGTGAGGTCAAGAGGGTGCATGTGGTAAGCTCCTAGAGGTGAGGTGTTAGTTGGTTTCGACCGGCTTTGAGCGCACCCGCGCGTGGCCGGTTGGTTGATGACCGGCGTCAGCCGGGTTGATGGTCTCGGCACGGGCACCCGCAAGTCGGGCACACCCGGCCCTCCATCACGGCCAGCACGCGCTCCGCAATGTCGAGGAAGTCAGGTCCGCTTCCGCGCGGTGCTGGCGTGTCTTCGAGGATGTCGAAGTCGATCACACGGGCGAGTTGGGCAATCGCCCCCGACAACACGTCCACCTCTTCCGCGATCCGGCTCGCCAACTGCTTAGTTGGTTCGACCTTAAGATCGGCCACGGCCAGCCTAAGACCCGCCTCCGACCGGCGGATGATCTTCACCAGATTGAGTTCGGCGTGGCTCGGAGCGCGGGCGTTCAACATTGGCACCACAATAGGTGCCCGAAGCAAGCAGACTTCCCGGCGTTTACGGGAGCGGCCACCGGCTCCGTTGCGCGGCTGAGGCGTCCGAGGTGCGTGGTCGCGGCTTTCCTCAGCTTTGCGAGCGTGGACATGTCGGCCACGGCACTCGCCTCAGCC
Organism: Oceanicola sp.; assembly: GCA_017792405.1. Lineage (GTDB taxonomy): Bacteria > Pseudomonadota > Alphaproteobacteria > Rhodobacterales > Rhodobacteraceae > Vannielia. Next base: position 2,260,213 of record CP051231.1, on the reverse strand, counting down.
GCGTCGTGAGCGCCCATCAAGGCGGTCGTGCAAGCCTCCATCAACTGGCGCAGGACCGGCCCCGTCAGGGGCCGGGAGTCGGCTTCCAGCTCCTCTGTCTTCGCCCGTCGCAACCACTCGATCCTCGCGGAGATGGCGGGGTGCCTTTCGAGATGATGCGCCGCAGACTTGACGCTGGTGGATTTCACATCAGTCGTCCGGGCGACGTGAGCCCTATACGCCGCGCTCGGACCTGCACCAGCCACTCTCGCGCGGGCGTAAGATTCGTAGTGCGGCTTGGGGATGACCGTCGCCGGACTCCAATCGTCGGGAACTCCCGCGCCCCATTGGCTCTTCATTTTGGAGTCCGCCAGTATTTGAGGGGAAGCGCCCGCTCCACCACCACGTCAGCTCCGCGAACGAATGCAACGAAGAGGGCAGACATCATGGCCTGCGCAACCGCAGCCTCACGCAGTAAGCCGCGCTTCGGGAACTTCGCCATGTGGGCGCACAGCCGCTCACGGCCCTCCGCGCGGCGCTGTCGCTCGGGATCGGTCACGCCAAGCTCCGTTCGACAATGGCTCGCTTCTGGGCGGCGGTCACACCGCCGGGGAGCATGGACGAAAGCCACGCGATGACCGGGCCGATGACCCACAAGTCGGGACCACGTCCACGCCCCGGTGTGACCGCCTTGGTGCGAGGAAGATCGGGCTTCGTAACTCGACGAAGAGTGACAAAGTCTGAGGCTGGAATACCGATGATGGCGCATAGGTCATAGGTAGAGATGTGCATGGAGCACCTCGCTTTTTTCTGGATTGGGAAGTCGGCGAGATGCGCCCCCGGCGCGTGTCTTGCCTATCCTTCATACCTATCACAAAAAGTCGGAAATGTCCATTCTTCGAGACAAAACGGGTCATTCCGGATAGGGCCGCACCTAACCTCGTTCGCTCGCGAGCAGTGGACGTTCTAAGTGCGCTCGTCGCAGTTTGCCGATTGGTTTGGATTGGCCCAAAACCGCCGTCCAAAGACCACACGGATTGTGCAAGTGCGGCCCGTCGAAGGAACTATTCGCTGGCCTGCACCGTCGGGGCGTTCATGATGGCCAGGTAACCTCAGACACTGCGGTAATCCGCGGCGGCTCCCCAGAATGAGTGTGCTTCTGTCGTGTGCTACTTCAACACCCATGCTGGCTCATACACCGATTTGGTCAAGCAGTCCCAGCGATACCGCTTGATCCTACCCTGCCACCGACAACTACACTGAGGCTCCGGGCGGCAAGAGCTAGGTTGAGTGCTTTGCCGGCCGGGGGTTTTGGGTAGTCAGATTGCGTAACGCCAGCGCAAGCCAGAGCGGGTTGTGATTCGAAACTTATCGAAGCACATCCACTTTGCACGCAACGGACGCTGGCGTCCCGGAGATCCGGGCTTACCTTTAAGTGTTTGTTTATGTATAAATTCTATTGATTCTTCCGCTTCGCAAGCTCTGTGAGGCAATCAGGAGCGTTGACCTCGCTCCTGACGATGTTCTAAGAGACCGAGGCGAGCGGCCCGTCATGAGGCCGCATAATTTGTTTTTGTACCGGGCAAACCACAAAGATGCTGACGCTTGACGCGATCTTGAAAGCTACGAGACAGATGACGTCTTATGGCGAGAGTGGTACTCGGGGTGCTATGGACCACTTGCCAGACCGTGTTCAGGGTCAACCAAAGACTAGAGAAGTAGATGCTCGCCCGAGCGGTGGGACCGATGAGGGAGCTTCAAAGCGTCGTTGGGATGATAAACTGAAGGTCTATCGTTTCGATTGATTTTTGAATGCTGCAAATTGATGCACGAACGCACTACCTCGTGCTTCACGACGTTCCTGGCTCGCAAAAACGTCGCATAAGCCTCAAGCAAAGTCTTGAGCAATCCGTCGACGGCTGGACTGCCGGATCGCGCGTGTCACCTTGCTGGCCGCTTAAAGGTAGCGAAGCGTCTCGGACGCCATTTCTTGGCAAGCAAACTCTATTGTTTCTAGGCCCGATCCAACCTGCAGAATTGTTTACCAGCATCGAAGGTCTGGGAAAGTCAACCACTGTCGGAGTATGGTTCACAGCGGGATGCTTTAATGTAGTCCTGCGGTGTTCCGAGCAAGATGCTAGTTTGGTGCGCTCAACCGAGAATTGGCTGAAACGGAACCATTGCGCGTTTGAACGTTGGAAGCTGAGCGATGGTGTGATTGAGAAAACCTCATATAGCGGAATACATCAATCGCAAGGGGACCCGGCAATCAATGATTTGGCAAAACGCATCGCAAAAAATGGAAATGACTTTCTACAACCTGCGCTACAAGAAAACGTAATCGCTATTTCAACGGCTCTGAAGCGGGCAGCCAGCGTCCACACGGCCACACACCAAGATCTTCGTATCGTGGCCGAAGCAATGAATAGTACGCTCGAAGCGCACTCTCAGGAACAAATCAGTACGCTTGACCTCCAATCTCGGATGTTGAGCATGAATGCGGCAATGTCGCGGTTTTCATCGCAAGCCTTCTCAGGGGTTCCCCCGATACTAGCGACCGAGTGTCATTTTTGGGTGCATTCATTGCTCGGCACAGGCAGTGCGAACCTCGCGCTTTCAAATCTAGTGCGCTCAGTGCAGAACGTTTTAGGTGAAAGCCGTCTTGCAGAACGGCTCCAAGCCTTGAGCAATTTGGAGAACGATGTTCCCGACAACACTGCACTCGTGCTGGACTCGGATATCCTGAAGTTTGATGTCCTGACGGAGACTGAGAGAGAGGATTTAGGAGCCTCTCCGATTGTACCACTAGTAACATATTTTAGCGGGCGCGATGGATTCAGCAGTCAACTCCAAACTCTGAGCGCCCCGCTGTCCACTCTTGCCGAGTGTAATAGCTTCAGATCGAACATCCTGACGGCGACCCACGAGATTAGTCACATCTTCATCCAAGCAGCGCTGTCAGTAATCGCACCCAGTCTCGACAAGCCCGCGGAGTTGAATGAGGCGTCTCGAATAGCAGGGCCCAAGTTTCTTGCAACGAACCATTTGGAAGCGGCTCGAAAACTGGTTGTTGAAGCGGTCCTCAATATGGAGAACGCAGACAGCGGACGAAGTCCAGCGCAAACAGAGCTACAGAATTTTCTGTCGAAAGCTTTCGATAAATGGCGCAAAGAGATGCAGGAGATCTTAGTTCATGCCTTCGATTTTATGTACTTTCATCAATCTCAGCCCGAGTTTTATGTAACAAGCATTTGGCACAGTTGGTGTTCAATACCTGGCATTTCTGATCGTGTTCCAGAGTATCTCTTGCGGACCCTGTGCGCGATTTCGGCGGACATTCTTGATTCCGAGCCGAGTAAAATATTCGACGCAGCCTTGCGGAGTGCGGAGGATCTCTTGGTAAAGGTTGATGCCAAGATTGATCCTCAGAACGACTATGTAAAAACAGCACTTCAGAGAATAGAGAACATCAAGGGTGATGCGGACCTGAAAGAGAAGACCCGAAAAGAGTTCTCAGCTCGCATGTATCTCGTGCGTCTTGCCAGAATTTACCTGTTCTCACCTCGAGTTGCCGGTATGTTGTTTGATGATCATTCAGTTCGGTCAGGAGCGGCAATTAGCAATAAGAAGAAGCTTAGATATGATACAAATCACATCGGTAATGCGTTGAACTTTCTTCGCAAGCAACTGAAGCATCGGCCATCGGAGGCGGAGTCACTTTGGGTCCTCCATTGTTTGGCCTTTGACTTGTATCAGCCGGAAGAGGGATTAACGTGACCAGCTTCAGTGGCTTCATTATGGCCAGTCCAACGCCGCGAGATTTCTCTCAGCGTGACTTTGAAATGGAGAAACCCGAATTTCCTCAGGGGTCTTCACTGGTTCTATCGCAGTCGCGCTCTTTTGGTATGCCCAGGTGGGATGAGTTTGAGTTGACATCAAGCGTACCCCTCTCAGACGGAGGCGATGAACGTGGCCCATTCAATTATCCCGTGTTTATCGTCCGGGGCTACTCAAAGTTGCTCGTTCTTGCGCATCGTCGGCGTATCGTTGACCACGCGATTGCTCAGATTTTTAACAACAGGGTCTATCCAAATATTCGAAAAGTTCCGTTGTTGATTGACCCCATGATTGAGCATTGCTCGCTTCCCACGGCTGAGTTCTTGATCACTTCTCTGCACGGAAAGTACTCCGGACCGGACACCCATCTCAGAAACATCTCGCTTTATGGCGATGACGTTTCAAAGTCGTTGGTTTTTTCTGAGCATCATGAATTGTTTAACTTTCATACTTGCGGCTTGGGTCGGCGGCTTTACGATGGTTTGCCAAAGACGACACCAGGCGAGGATGGGGAAATTCTAAGGGCTGCGAGCGATGGTTTTGTGAGTTTGAAACTTACCTCACGATCGCAAGCGGCGGAAATTCAATCTGTTATTGACTATATTATGGTGCGCCGGTGGGTTGAAGACTGGGTTCCAGAAGGGCGAGGCGAAATTCAATGATTGACATGAGTATGCCAGATCGTTGGCTTGTGCAGGCCAATGTGATTGAGCATCTTGCCGAGCAATTGGTGTTGGGTCGGCTTGGGCTTTTCCTTGGCGCAGGTGTATCTAGTGCTTTTGAACTGCCTGACTGGAAAACGCTAGTCAAAAGGCTTGCTGTGTCGTTAGGTGAACCCGAGCCGACAGGCGAATTTAACCCAATTCAAAAGGCTGGAGCGCTAAAGGCGAAATACTGCGGTGACGATGCCACGTTCGGGAATGCAGTTAAAGGCGCGCTCTATCAGGATATGGTTTTGGATTTCGCTAAGATCAGCCAGAACAGACTGCTTTCAGCGATTGGGTCGCTAGTCATGTCCTCCCAAAGAGGTGCAGCCGCGAAGGTCTTCACCCTAAATTTCGACGACCTACTTGAGTTATATCTGGAGTTTCATGGCTTCACGACGGCAGTAGTCCACAGTGGCCGACATTGGGCGCGAAATGAAGATGTTGTTGTGTATCATCCGCACGGCTTTCTACCGCTTGGACACGACGATATGAGCGAAAGCATAGTATTGGGCACAACGGAGTTTCATAGAATCATGAAATCTCCTGAATGGCGTCCAATTATTGAAACTTCGTTGCGCCAACACACTTTCCTGTATCTTGGTCTTTCTGGTGACGATATGCACCTTCAAAGCCTCTGGACCGACCTGCACGCTCATCATGCCATACAGGACGGACGCGGTGCTTTTTACCATGGGGTCCGCTTTACGACCGGTACGGTTGGTGATGATATTGATGTCGAAACACAGGGTTGGCGCCTTTTCACACAATTGCTAGCCGATTACGATGATTTGCCCGACTTTCTTTTCAAGATTTGCCAAAAGGCACGAGATTTGCGGAGTCGCTATAGTTAATTCTATAATGTATCGCTCCTCAGAGAAAAGTTTGCTGGAGGCAAGTAAATCCATTGGCTTCGCAACCGTATCCTACTCCCGCTTTCCTCGCTTAAGAGAGTCCAAGGCGGCGAGCCATTGCGATCATGGCTGCCGGGTTTGTGATCCCGTCCACCATCCGGACCTTAGCGGCCCTATCCTGCTCACAGGGCTCGGTGGCGTCCTCGGGACGGTCGAGGCCGTGTTGCCGAGCGAAGGTGATGCGTTCCGCAGGGCTGAGGCGCTCAAGGTGGCTGAGAGCCTTACTCTCCCCGCGCTTGATGGGGTCAGCTTGTGCTTTGTCATCCATTGCCTTTGCATATGCCGGGAGCTGGCGCAGCTCGGCTGCATACATCTCACCTTCGAGGGGCAGGGCGGTCAGTACGGCCAGTTTCGCGCTCTACGTCAGTCTTGCTCAGGGTCACGCCGATACTTGCTGCATGGGCGATCACGCTTGCCGCAACCGCATCCCACCGGGCTTGTAGGGCAGCGTTTTCGGAGACCGCGAGGTGAAAGGTAGATGGCGCATTGGGGTCAGTGTCGAACTCAGAGCTGCTCACGAAGCAACCTCCTTTGATTTTGTGATGAAGCAGGGCCGGAGCGGTTTTCGCGGAAGCCGGAATCTGAGGGTGCCTCTGGCATCTTTTTGATGCGGAAAGATTATCCCGTCGAGATTAAAAGCGTTATAACATAACACATTGAAAGAGTCAAGTCGGACGAGGGTCAATCGGCGGAGACGCTAGGGGTCTCGGACGACTAACGCCGATGCCCACAAATACTCCGAATGGGCCGGGTGCGGAGGGCAGGGGCGTCGGAGCGGTTGGTCAGAGTGGCTACTCACTAACCGATAGGTAGTTGGCTGTCAGGCTACCCGCAGACGCAGGTAGCCTTCACTTAATCATATGGCCAGTGCGGCACCAAGCTCCGCTTGATAGTCAGGTCGGTGGTGCGAGTAGACCCTTCGCAGAATTTTCTCAGAGGTCTTGGTGAGGTCCGAGATCGTGGACAGAGGGATACCGGCCTGAACCATCCATGTGATCGAGGAGTGCTTGAAGGTGTGGGGTGTGACCGGCTTATTGATCCCACACTCCCGCAGCAAGTTCCGTAGCCCGGTCTTGATGTCCGCAACGGGCTTGCCCCTAAACGTAATCACCCGGTTTTGCGATGTGTCGCGCTCATCGTCCGCGTTCCCGAAGTCAGCCGGTCGGGCCATGTAGAGTGCCCAGAGGAGTTGGAAGTTGTCACCGATGGGCATTTTGGGGCGGCGTTTGTTGCCGGTTCCTTCTCCAAAGTCGATGTAGCTGTTTCCAGCGACCTTCTGTGTCTTGATGTCCACTAGCTTCTGGCCATTCAGCTCCGCACCCTCGGCAAAGTGAATCTGATCCCATGTCAGCGTCAATATCGCCTCCTTTCGCGCGGCGCTGGCGATAGAGAGAAGGATGAACAGATAGAGGTGTTGCCGGTTGCGTTTGCGGTAGATGACTTTCCCCTCCGCGTCGCGCTCCTGCTGAGGCTCACAGGCGGCGAGGAGCTGCCTAACCTCATCTCGAGTCAGCCAGACCTCCTTCGGGGCGGCGGGAGTGCATTGATGCGGAAGGCCACCGGCGTAGGGATGTAGCGAGCCGCGTGAGCGGCCTTGATAGCGGTGCTCAGCATTCGCAATTCCCGGTTCACCGTGGAGGGGGAAATGGTCCGGGCCATGTTCTTCGCTGGATCATCACCCCACGCGATGTCTTGCATCCGAGCATGCGCGTAATCGTCAACATGGCGCTGTGCGAGTTGATCCCAGCGAAGGTTGCCTAAGCGCGTCTTAACGGCATTCAGGCTCACGCTGAGGGTCTTGTGATTGTGCAGCTTCATCGACCTTTGCTTAGTTTCCAGAAACATGTCGATGATCCAGCCGACCGTGGGCGCGTCCGGGACGCGCGGGGCGCGAACGTCGGCTTCGATCCGAGTCATTTCGGCGTTCGCGTCTGCTTGCCGCTTGTGACCGGTGGAGCGGCGTTTCTGCGTGCCGTCTTCGGTCCAGACGACCTCATACATGCCGTCCTTCCGCCTCCGAAGGCGTAGGTTCTTGATGGTGGGATTCTGCATTGCAGACCTCCGAAACGTTTGGCGACCGTGCAAGTTGCACGGTTCCGGGTTGAAATACAGGCAAAGCCTGCGAATGATATTCGCCGCTAAGTCTCTGATATTTCTTGCGTTTCGGTTTTCCTCATTGGAGCGGGCGATGAGATTCGAACTCACGACCCTAACCTTGGCAAGGTTATGCTCTACCCCTGAGCTACGCCCGCGTCCGTTGAGTAGCGGTGAAATAACGGCGGGGCCAAGCGGGTTCAAGGGAAAAATTCGCCCCTTCGACAAAATTTTTCCGGGCTCAGAAAAGCGCGTGAAACAGAAGGCCGAGGCCCATCAGCAGAAGGGCCGAGAAGGTCAGCACCATGCCGGACACGCGCAGGGGCACGCTCATCCGCGGGCCGAGGAGGGCGCGGGCATGAAGGAGCCGGCCTGCCACGAGGGCGATGCCAAGGAGATGCAGGGCAAAAGCCGGCGCGCCTTGCCCCTCCGAGAGCGCGAGCAGCAGGATGCCCATTGGCGCATATTCGGCGCAGTTGCCCTGAGCGCGGGTCAAAGCACGCATCCGTTTATCGTCGCCATCGCCGAGCGAGATGCCCTTGCTGCGGCGGCGCACGGTGACGGCATAGCTCAGGCCAACAAAGAACAGGGCGAGCAGCCCGGCGTAGATGGATGTGACGGCGAACATGGCCCCTCCGCTTGCAATGGTTGCATCTGACATCAGAGCGGGGCGGGCTTCAACGCCGTTTCTAAGGGTGGCCTCAGGCGTGGTTCAGAGCGGCGTCATGGGCAAAGAGGATATCGTAACTGGATTGGCGCCACCCCGGCACCGGGCCGAGGTTGAACAGGTAGTCGCCATCTGGGCGCTGGTCCCTGCTGTCGGTCACCATCGGGCCGTTTCCGTTGAGCCGCTCGCTGCTTTCGAAGGTCATGCCATCGATCACCAGCCAGACATGGCCAACCTCTTCGACCACTAGCCTGTCGCCGTCTCGCGCGTAGCTGCCATCGGCGTTGCGGGCATACTCGGTGCCGCGAAAGCCGATGCGCAGGTGCTGGTCTTCGCGTAACTGCCGCGCGGCGATTTCCTCTGTGGGAACAGGCTCGTAGCCAAGTGCCTCGAGTTGGGCGCGCTGGCTCATGGTGCCGCCACTCAGGGAGAGATGGCCGTTGCTCGCATGGTGGAGCACCCAACGGGTGAAGCCCGAGCAATCGATCGCGCCGGCATTCTCGCGGGCGCGGGCAGGGGTGATGCCAAGGCCGAGTTTTGCGCCGAGCCGGTAGGTTCGGCCGGACCAGAGCAGGGCAGAGAGCGCCTCGGCGAGCCGGTGAGCCTCGAACTGGATCTGCATGGTGCCGTCTCCCGGGTGCCACTGACCGGAAAAACATAGCATATTTTGCGGCAAAACGCACCGCCCGGGGCATTGGCCCGGCGGTGGTGACAGTGTGCCGCGCCTTTACTCCAACTCGACCAGCAGATCCTTGGCGTCGATCTGGTCGCCGGGGGCGATGTGGATGGCCTTGACCGTCGCATCGCGCTCGGCGTGGAGGCCGGTTTCCATCTTCATCGCCTCGATGGTGAGCAGCAGGTCGCCTGCGCTGACCTTCTGGCCCGCGGTCACGCCAACGGAAGCCACGGAGCCGGGCATCGGCGCGCCGATGTGGTTTTCGTTGCCGAGTTCCGCCTTGGGGCGGGCCTGCACCGCCGCCGTCACCCGGCGGTCGGGAATGCGCACGGTGCGGGGCTGGCCGTTGAGCTCGAAGAAAACGCGGGCGATGCCTTCTTCGTTGGTCTCACCCTGGGCCGACATACGGATTTCCAGCGTCTTGCCCGGGTCGATCTCGACGCTGATCTCGTCGCCCGGCTCCATGCCATAGAAAAACGTATCGGTCGGCAGGGTGCGGACGGGGCCATACTCCTCATGCCGGGCAGCATAATCGGAGAAGACCTTGGGATACATTAGGTAGCCGTTGAGATCCTCGTCATCCAAATCGAAGCCCAGCTTCTCGGAGGCCTCCTTGCGGGTGGCTTCCAGATCGATCGGTTTCATCGATTTGCCGGCTCGCTCGGTGAGGGGCTTCTCGCCTTTCAGCACCTTTTCCTGAATGGCCTCGGGCCAGCCGCCGGGGGGAAGGCCGAGGTTGCCTTTCATCATGTCGATCACGGAGTCGGGGAAGGCGACCTCGCGCTTGGGATCTTCGACATCGGAGCGGGTAAGCCCTTGAGACACCATCATAAGCGCCATGTCGCCCACCACCTTGGAGGAGGGGGTGACCTTCACGATATCGCCGAACATCTGGTTCACGTCGGCATACATCTGGGCGACCTCGTGCCAGCGCTCCTCCAGCCCCATCGAGCGCGCCTGCGCCTTGAGGTTGGTGAACTGGCCACCGGGCATCTCGTGCAGGTAGACCTCGGAAGCGGGCGCCTGAAGGCCGCTCTCGAAGGCGGCGTAATGGGCGCGGACAGACTCCCAGTAGTCGGAGATCTCGCGGATTGCGCCGATGTCGAGCCCGGTATCCCGGTCGGTATATTGCAGGGCCTCGACCACGGTGCCGAGGGTGGCCTGAGAGGTGTTGCCTGAGAGCGCATCCATCGCGCAATCCACCGCATCCACGCCCGCCTCGGCGGCAGCGAGGATGGTGCCGCAGGCGATGCCGGCGGTGTCGTGGGTGTGGAAGTGGATCGGGATATCCACCGCATCCTTCAGCGCCGGGATCAGCACCTTGGCGGCGGCAGGCTTCAGCAGCCCGGCCATGTCCTTGAGGCCGAGCACGTGCGCGCCGGCCTTTTCCAATTCTTTCGCCATATCAACGTAGTACTTCACGTCATATTTGGCGCGCTCCGGGTCCAGCACGTTGCCGGTGTAGCAGACGGTGCCCTCGATGATCTTGCCGCTCTCACCTACGGCATCCATCGCCACGCGCATGTTCTCGACCCAGTTGAGCGAGTCGAAGACGCGGAACACATCGACACCGGACTCGGCGGCCTGCTTCACGAAGCTCTCCACCACGTTGTCGGGGTAGTTGGTGTAGCCCACGCCGTTGGAGGCGCGCAGGAGCATCTGGGTCATGATGTTGGGCATGGCGGCGCGAATGTCGCGCAGGCGCTGCCAGGGACATTCCTGCAGGAAGCGGTAGGCCACGTCGAAAGTGGCGCCGCCCCAGCATTCCACGGAGAAGAGTTGCGGCAGGTTGGCGGCATAGGCAGGGGCGACGCGGATCATGTCGATCGAGCGCATGCGGGTGGCGAGCAGCGATTGGTGGCCGTCGCGCATGGTGGTGTCGGTGATGAGGAGCTGTTTCTGCTCCTTCATCCAGTCGGCCACCGCCTTGGGGCCTTTCTCCTGCAGGATGTTGAGCGTGCCCGCCGCGGGAGCCTTCACCCGGCTCGCAGGGGCCTTGGGCGGCTTGGCCTCGGCGGGCCTCGGGCGGCCTGCGGTCTCCGGGTGGCCGTTCACGGTGATGTCGGCGATGTAGCGCAGGATTTTGGTGGCACGGTCGCGGCGGCGTTTGAAATCAAAGAGTTCCGGCGTCTCGTCGATGAACTTGGTGGTGTAGGTATTGCCGGTGAAGGTGGGGTGCTTCAGCAGGTTCTCGACGAAGGCGATGTTGGTGGACACACCGCGGATGCGGAACTCGCGCAGGGCACGGTCCATCCGGGCGATGGCGGCTTCCGGCGTGGGCGCCCAGGCGGTGACCTTGGTGAGCAGCGAGTCGTAGTAGCGGGTGATGACCCCGCCCGCGTAGGCGGTTCCGCCATCGAGCCGGATGCCCATGCCGGTGGCGGAGCGGTAGGCGGTGAGGCGGCCATAGTCGGGGATGAAGTTGTTCAGCGGGTCTTCGGTTGTCACGCGGCACTGCAGCGCGTGGCCGTTGAGGCGCACGTCATACTGCGACGCGGTGCCGGTGGCCTCGATCAGTGACTTGCCCTCGGCGATCTTGATCTGGGCCTGCACGATGTCGATGCCGGTCACTTCTTCGGTTACCGTATGCTCGACCTGCACGCGGGGGTTCACCTCGATGAAGTAGAACTTGCCGGTCTCCATATCCATCAGGAACTCGACGGTGCCCGCGCACTCGTAATTCACGTGCTCGCAGATCTTCTTGCCGAGGTTGCAGAGATCTTCGCGCTGGGCTTCGGAGAGGTAGGGGGCGGGGGCCCGCTCGACCACTTTCTGGTTGCGGCGCTGCACCGAGCAGTCGCGCTCCCAGAGGTGGTAGATGTTGCCCATGCTGTCGCCGAGGATCTGCACCTCGACGTGGCGGGCACGGGTGATCATCTTTTCCAGATAGCCCTCGCCGTTGCCGAAGGCGGCCTCGGCCTCGCGGCGGCCTTCGAGGATTTTCTCCTTCAATTCCGAGGGCTTGTTGATCGGGCGCATGCCCCGGCCACCACCGCCCCAGCTGGCCTTGAGCATCAGCGGGTAGCCGATTTCTTCGGCCTCCTTGGCGATGGCGTCCATGTCGTCGCCCAACACTTCAGTTGCCGGGATCACCGGAACACCAGCCTCGATGGCGACCTTGCGGGCGCTTGCCTTGTCGCCGAGCTTGCGCATGGTTTCGGCCTTGGGGCCGATGAACTTGATGCCGTTTTCCTCGCAGGCATCGACGAATTGCGGGTTCTCGGAGAGCAGCCCGTAGCCGGGGTGGATCGCGTCGGCGCCGCTCATCTTGGCGACGCGGATCATCTCTTCGATGGAAAGATAAGCGGCCACGGGGCCAAGGCCTTCGCCGATGCGATAGGCCTCATCGGCCTTGAAACGATGGAGGCCGAGCTTGTCTTCTTCGGCGTAGACGGCGACCGTCTTTTTGCCCAGCTCGTTGGCCGCCCGCATGATCCGGATGGCGATTTCGCCCCGGTTCGCGATCAGGATCTTGTTGAATTCGGCCATGGTTCTCCCCGTTCTTCTGCATTGCAGCAGGGATGATTGTTACGGAGATTTCACAGAAGTGAAAGGGGGGATGCTGCAATGCAGAAGCTGCAGATTTGCCAGAGCGGGTTTGCGGCGGAACGCAAGGTGAACACGCTCTTTCCCTCAGGGACGCAACGCGATATGGTTTTGCGCATGAGCAGTATCGAGCCAGATCGGCCCCTGAGCCTGTCACAGCAGGCAGTGGCCGCCCGACCCGCGCCCTATCTTGACGGGCTGAACCCGGCGCAACGCGAGGCCGTCGAGCAGCTCGACGGGCCGGTGCTGATGCTCGCCGGGGCCGGCACGGGCAAGACCAAGGCGCTGACCACGCGGATCGCGCATCTGCTGCTGACGCAGCGGGCGCGACCAAACGAAATTCTCGCGGTGACCTTCACCAACAAGGCCGCCCGCGAAATGAAGGACCGCGTGGCGGGCCTGATGGGGCAGGCGGTGGAAGGGATGCCGTGGCTTGGCACCTTTCACGCGATCTGCGTGAAGCTGCTGCGCCGCCATGCCGAACTGGTGGGCCTCAAGAGCAACTTCACCATCCTTGATACCGATGACCAGTTAAGGCTTCTTAAACAGCTCGTCGCGGCGGCCAATATCGACGACAAGCGCTGGCCCGCGCGGATGCTCGCCGGGATCATCGACCAGTGGAAGAACAAGGCGCTGACGCCCGACAAGGTGCCGACCTCGGAGGCCGGGGCCTATGACCACAAGGGCGTGGCGATCTACCGGGAATATCAGGCGCGGCTCAAGACGCTGAACGCCGTGGATTTCGGCGATCTGCTCCTGCACATGGTCACGATTTTCCAGACCCATGAGGACGTGCTGGCGCAGTATCAGCGCTGGTTCAAATACATCCTCGTGGACGAGTATCAGGATACCAACGTGGCGCAGTATCTGTGGCTGCGGCTCTTGGCGCAGGGGCACAAGAACATCTGCTGCGTGGGCGATGACGACCAGTCGATCTATGGCTGGCGGGGTGCCGAGGTGGGCAACATCTTGCGGTTTGAAAAGGATTTTCCCGGCGCGCATGTGGTGCGGCTGGAGCAGAACTACCGTTCGACGCCGCATATTCTGGGTGCGGCTGCCGGGGTGATTGCCGCCAACAAGGGGAGGCTCGGCAAGGAGCTTTGGACCGAGGCCGAGGAGGGCGAGAAGGTGCGCCTCATCGGCCATTGGGACGGCGAGGAGGAGGCCCGCTGGATTGGCGATGAGCTGGAAGCGATGGGCGGCGGCACGCGGGGAATGCGGCCTGTCGGCTTGAACGAATGTGCAATTCTCGTCCGTGCCTCGCACCAGATGCGGGCGTTTGAAGACCGTTTCTTGACCATCGGCCTGCCCTACAAGGTGATCGGCGGGCCAAGATTTTATGAGCGGATGGAGATCCGCGATGCGATGGCCTATTTCCGCGTGGCTGTCAGCCCGGACGATGACTTGGCGTTCGAGCGGATCGTCAATGTGCCCAAACGGGGGCTGGGCGAGAAGGCGATTCAGAAGATGCAGCGGGCGGCGCGGGCGAACGGGGTTTCGCTGTTCGAGGGTGCGCGGATTCTGGTGGCTTCGGGCGAGCTGACGGGCAAGGCCAAGGGGCAGCTCGGGGCGCTGCTGGAAGGGTTTGGCCGCTGGCACGGCGGGGCGCTGGATGACGGCGATCACATCGAACTGGCCGAGCAGATTCTTGAGGAATCCGGCTACACCGACATGTGGCAGAACGACAAGACGCCTGAGGCACCCGGGCGGCTGGAGAACCTGAAGGAGCTGGTGAAGGCACTGGAATCCTTTGAGAATTTGCAGGGCTTTCTGGAGCACGTCGCGCTCATCATGGACAATGAGAGCGAGGAGGACGGGCCGAAGGTTTCTATCATGACACTGCATGCGGCGAAGGGGCTGGAGTTTCCGGCCGTGTTCCTTCCGGGCTGGGAGGATGGGCTGTTTCCGAGCCAGCGGAGCATGGATGAAAGCGGTGTGAAAGGGCTCGAGGAGGAACGGCGGCTGGCCTATGTGGGGATCACCCGGGCCGAGGAGCTTTGCACGATTTCCTTTGCGGGAAACCGTCGGATCTATGGCCAGTGGCAGAGTGCCTTGCCGAGCCGGTTTATCGACGAGTTGCCGGGCGAGCATGTGGAGGTTCTGACGCCTCCGGGCCTTTATGGCGGGGGCTATGGCGCGGCCGCCGGGGCCGGGATGGGCGGCATGGGCGGAGGCGAAATTCGCTCGACATTACATGAGGATGCGGCGCGCGCGGATGGCTACAACTCGCCCGGTTGGAAGCGCTTGCAGGCGCGGGCGCAGGTGCGGGGCGTCAGCCAGCCGAAGGAGAGCCGGAACATGGTGATCGACGCCGAGGCGGTCTCGTCGCACTCGGTTGGTGAGCGGGTGTTCCACCAGAAATTCGGCTACGGCGCGATCACCGGGATCGAGGGCGACAAGCTTGAAATCGCTTTTGAAAAGGCCGGTGTGAAGAAGGTCGTGGCCAAGTTCGTGGTGCCTGCTGCAAGCGCGGCGGATGACATCCCGTTCTGACCGTTCGGTGGGGTTACGAAAGGCCGTTAACCCTGCGCTGGGGCCGATGCACAAGTGATGCACAACCGATGCACATTCCATGCATACGCACGTATGGGCGGGGCGGCGTTAACTAATGCAGCGTACGGTGGCGGATTGGGTGCGGTTGCGCGTTGAGCGGGGGTGAGTCGGGACAGATCCCGACCTACAGTTCTTCGCGCCAGTCGTGCTTGGGGGAGAAGCCGACCAGCCGTTTGGCCTTTTCGTTGGTGTAGAAGGTCTCGTGCTCGCCCATCTCGCGCTTCTGCTCGACGCCCTGATAGAAGCGGTCGATCAGCTCTTGCGTGGGGGCGGACACGGAGTGGGTATCATTCGCGACGTTGAAGACCTCGTAGCCGAGGCCGTCGGTCTTCAGGCAGCAGTCGACCATGTGGCCGAGATCGCGGGCGTCGATGTAGGCGAAGATGTTGCGGCGGCGCTTTTCGGGGGCGTCGATGAAGCCGGGGAACATCGTGGCGTATTCATGCGGCTCGATCACGTTGTTGATGCGCAGGCCGTAAATGTCGGCCCCGGAGCGGCGCTGGAAGCTGCGGGCGGTGGCCTCGTTCACGACCTTTGACATAGCGTAGCTGTCTTCGGGCTCCGTAGGGTGGGCCTCGTCGACCGGGATATACTCGGGCTTGCGCTCGCCATCGGCGAAGCAGACGCCATAGGTGGTTTCGGAACTGGCGAAGATCACCTTGCGGACCCCGGCTTTGAGCGCGGCGTCGATGACGTTGTAGGTGCCGAGCGTGTTGACGCGGAAGCACTCCGCATCGCCGGTGACCATGATCCGGGGGACGGCGGCGAAATGCACCACGGCGTCGAAGGACGGGACGCCGGTGCCCGGCTCGAGCTCATCGAAATCGGCATAGGCCTGCATGGCATCGTGCATCGCGCCGAGATCGGTGATGTCGGCGATGCGGTTGAATACGCCCTCCACGTCAGACGGGGTTTGATCGACGTTCAGAACCCGGTGTCCTTGCTCGATCAGGTAGCGGGTGGCGTGACGGCCGGCCTTGCCGGAGCCGCCGGTGAAGAGAATGCGCATGGGGGCCTCCTTGGTTGAGGCGACCATGTAGGGCGGAGGCGGAAATGAAAAGCGGCGATGCTCGGGAGGAGGTGAGCATCGCCGCCGATATCAGATCGCCCAGGGAGGAGGACGGGCGCCTGAATTCTGGATCCCGACCCGAAGGAAGGGTGGGGCGGCTGCCTCGGGAGGAGGTGAGGCGCCGCCCCTATGCTTCCGGCTGCCCAGGGAGGAGGACGGGCGGGCCGAAACCGAATTGGGTGGCGACATGCCCGGGAGGAGGTGGGCTGCCGCCGGATCCCGGAGGCCCAGGGAGGAGGAGAGGGCGCTCCGAAACCGAACTTGGGTGGCGGCGACCTCGGGAGGAGGTGAGGTCGCCGCCAATCTCGGGTGGCCCAGGGAGGAGGACGGGCCGTCCGAAACCGAATTGGGTGGCGACATACCCGGGAGGAGGTGGGCTGCCGCCGGATCCCGAGGGCCCAGGGAGGAGGAGAGGGGGCCTCGAAACCGTATTGGGTGGTGATGAACCCGGGAGGAGGTGGGCCATCACCGGATCTCGAAGGCCCAGGGAGGAGGAGAGGGCGCTCCGAAACCGAAACTGGGGCGGTGACCTCGGGAGGAGGTGAGATCACCGCCGATCTCGGGCGCCCAGGGAGGAGGTCGGGCGGACCGAAACCGAATTGGGTGCGGCCTGCCCGGGAGGAGGTGGGCTGCCGCTGGTCTCACGGCCCAGGGAGGAGGAGAGGGCTCGGAGACCGAAACTTTGGGTGGCGGCGATGCTCGGGAGGAGGTGAGCATCGCCGCCTTGTCACAGAACGCCCAGGGAGGAGGACGGACGTTCTGATCTCTATATCTCGCTCCGGTTAACCGGAGGTTTGCGGCGGCGACACCGGGAGGAGGGTGGTGTCGCCGCCAGAACGGAAAGCCCAGGGAGGAGGAGAGGGCTCTCCGCTATCTTGGGTCAGGCGCCGTAGGCGGCCTGGTAGGCAACCGACCGGAGGTTGGAGGGCGCGATGCCGAGGTCGGCGAGATCGCGGCTGGTCAGGGCCTGAAGTTCACGGAGCGTCTGACGGTAGACGCGGCGCTTGGCAGCGGCCTCGCGACGGGCTTCGATGAAAGCCTCGATGCGGCCAAGGATACCGGTGTGCGCGGTGTTATGAGCGGTTGCGTAAGCCATGGTGGCTGGTCCTTAAGTAGTCGTACCTGTGAGCGGGCTCGTTCTGTGCCCTGTTGCTTGAGACCAAATTAGGGTTTTGCTGCACCTGCGAAAAGGGCTTTTGCTGCAACGCGGCTATGCACGGAGTGAATAGGTGAATTTGGTGGAGTTTCAGCGCGTTAAGGCTAAATTTTGGGCGGTAAAGAAAATGACGCGGCGTCACTTTGCGGGTCGCCGGAAAATGTGAAAGGGGCGAGATGCCTGTAGAAAAAGGCGAAATCCAAACCGCTTTGACAAAGGTGGGACTTGCGGACGGCGGCGATCTTGTATCTCGCGACATGATTCGCGCGTTGCAGATTGGCGACAGTGGCGAGGTGAAGTTTGTCATCGAAGCGCCGGATGCAGCCGCAGCATCGCGGATGGAGCCGATTCTCGAGGCGGCAAAAGCGGCGGTTCTGGCGGTGGAGGGAGTCACCTCTGTTTCAGCCCTGCTTACGGCGCATAGCAACGCGCCTTCGGCCGCGCGGCAGTCGCCTGCGCCGGGCGGTCAGCAGCCGCCGAGCCTGAAAGTGGGGCGCCATCCCACGCCTCAGGCCGGGCCGCAGGCGGTGCCGGGCGTGAAGCGGATCATCGCGGTGGGCTCGGGCAAGGGCGGCGTGGGCAAGAGCACGGTGTCGGCCAACCTCGCCGTGGCGCTGGCCCGGCAGGGCCGGAAGGTGGGCCTGCTGGATGCCGATATATATGGCCCCTCCCAGCCCCGGATGATGGGCAATGCCAAGCGGCCCGCCAGCCCGGATGGTGAGAAGATCCTGCCGCTGACGGCGCATGGGGTCACCTTCATGTCGATCGGGTTGATGCTGGAGGAGGGGCAGGCGGTGATCTGGCGCGGGCCGATGCTGATGGGCGCGCTCCAGCAGATGATGACCCAGGTGGAATGGGGCGAGCTGGATGTGCTGATCGTAGATCTGCCGCCGGGCACGGGGGACGTGCAGCTCACGCTCTGCCAGCGCTACCCGATCACCGGGGCCGTGGTGGTGAGCACGCCGCAGGATGTGGCGCTGATCGATGCGCGCAAGGCGATCGACATGTTCGGCAAGCTGAAGACCCCGGTGCTCGGGCTGATCGAGAACATGACTACTTATATATGTCCGAATTGCGGGCATGAGGCGCATCTGTTCGGCCACGGCGGCGTGGCGGCGGAGGCCAAGAGCCTTGGCGTGCCACTGCTGGCGCAATTGCCGCTGGAGCTGGAGACCCGGCTGGGCGGCGACAGCGGTGTGCCCGTGGCCGCAGGCGAGGGTGCTGCGGCCGAGGCCTACGCGGCGCTGGCGCGGGGGCTGGTGGAAGGCGGCATGGGGTGAATGCCTGACGGGCTGTGCCTGAATGCGAGGTGAGAATTGTGGCGGGCGGCTTTTGGGCCGCCCGTTTTGTTTTGTGCGATGCCCTTGGATGGGCGGGTGCGTTGCAGGGCCGAGAATGGCGCGTGACGGGAAATGGCCCCACCTGTGGGACGGCATGGGACGAGGCATGGGACTTTATGGGACTGACTCGCTTTCACGCCGGAATCGCGACGAATCGCGGGGGCGTGATGGGGCGGATTCCGGGCTTTGGGGCGTGAATTGGCGGTGGTCTTGGGGGTTTTGAGGGGCTATTTGGGGCTGCGCGGGAAGTTTTTTTGGGAAATTGGGGGACTTTTCTGCACCCTCGCGGAATACCAGATTTAGTGCCGATCTCCAATTTCCCCACCATAAATTCCGTGAATTGGCTGAAATTCTTGTGATCGGGTGGAACCGGCGGGGCTTTGCTGGCGCCGAATTCCGGGGTGAGGGGGTAAAGTGGTGTTGCCTCCCATGATTTCCCATGCCATACCTAATGGCAGATGAAGACGGGAACACAAAGCGACGCAAGATCGCAAACTCCCAAAGTCAGGCAGACTTCATACAGGCACCCGCTTTCATCGAACGAAGAGATCCGGCGCGCGAGCGAGCAGACATCCCCCCAGGTGGCGCGCGCAGCCGGACACCCAGAAATGGGACGAGGGCGGCGGATTGGGCACATGGCAGCAGCTCAATCCGCCGTTTTCATTTTGGGGCCGATTTTCGGGCCGACGGGCCCGCGGGACAGTGAAGGAGCGACAGCTTGGGTCGCAGGTTCAGAGGCGAGAGCCACCACAAGGTGGACACGAAGGGCAGGGTGAGCATCCCCGCCCTGTTTCGCCATGTTCTGGCCGCCGAAGACCCCGATTGCTCCGAGGGCGACAGCCCGAACCTCGTGATCGTTTACGGCGACCATCGCCAGGATCACCTCAAGTGCTACACCGTCAACGCGATCAACGACATCGACGACCGGATCGCCCGGATGCCGCGCGGCACCAAGCAGCGGCGCTATCTGGAGCGGCTCTATTCGGGGATGTCGCTGCCGACGCAGGTTGACGACACCGGGCGGCTGGTGCTGCCCGCCAAGCTCCGCGAGAAGATCGGGCTCGACAAGGAAGCCTTCTTCATCGCCACCGGCGACAGCTTTCAGATCTGGAAGCCGGAGACCTATGACGACGTGCATGGCGTCGATGATGAAGAGTGGCTCGACGAGATGGGCGAGGACTTCGACCCGCTGGAGCTGCTCGACAGCGTTCAGGAAGAGGGTTGAGCGATGGCGGCGGCCGAAAGCCTTTCGCCAGATCAGCCCGCCGGGCCGCCCCATGTTCCTGTTCTCATTGATCCGTTGATCGCAGGGGCCGCGCCGGTGCGTGGCCATTGGGTGGATGGCACCTTTGGCGCGGGCGGCTATACCCGGCGGCTGCTGGAGGCGGGCGCAGAGCGGGTGACCGGGATCGACCGCGACCCGAGCGCCATCGAGGGCGCCGCGCCGATGATCGCCGAATATGACGGGCGGCTGGATGTGCTTCGCGGCCAGTTCTCGCAGATGGGCGAGCTGATCGAGGGGCCGGTGGAGGGCGTGGTGCTCGATCTGGGTGTCTCGTCGATGCAGCTCGATCAGGCCGAGCGGGGCTTTTCCTTCATGAAGGACGGGCCGCTCGACATGCGGATGGCGAGCGAAGGGCCGAGTGCCGCCGATCTGGTGAACGAGGGCGACGAGGGCCATCTGGCCGATATCATTCATTTTTACGGCGAAGAGCGGGCGGCGCGGCGGATTGCGCGGGCGATCGTGAAGGCGCGGCCTTTCACCCGGACGCTGGAGCTGGCGGAGGTGGTCTCGAACTGCCTGCCGCGCCCGAAGCCGGGGCAGGTGCATCCGGCGACGCGCACCTTTCAAGGCCTCCGGATCGCGGTGAACGACGAGTTCGGCGAGTTGATCGCAGGGCTGGAGGCGGCCGAGGGGCTGCTGGGCGAGGGCGGCGTGCTGGCGGTGGTGACCTTTCATTCGCTCGAGGATCGGGTGGTGAAGCGCTACCTTGCGGCCCGCTCCGGCGCGGCCCCACGTGGCAACCGCTATGCACCCGAGGTCGAGGCGGCGCCCGCGCCGTTTGAGCAGATTACGCGCAAGGCCGTGGGGCCGAGCGATGAGGAAGTGGCGGCCAACCCGCGCGCCCGTTCGGCCAAGCTGCGCATGGCGCGGCGCACTGCCGAGCAGGGCGGCGCGGTGGACCGGGCACAGATGGGCCTGCCGGGCCCGAAACATTGGTGGAAAGGGTAAGGGGCGATGCGAGGCTTCTTCTATGTCATCTCGGCGCTGGCGGTGATGGGGCTGGCGTTTTGGGCCTATCACGAGAACTACCAGACCCAGAAAGCCCAGAAGGATATGGCCAAGCTGCGCGGCGAGATCCGCACGCTTTATGACACCCGCGCCATGCTGCGGGCGGAATGGGCCTATCTCAACCGGCCCGAGCGGCTGACCGAGCTGGCGGAGCTGAACTTTACCCGCCTTGGCCTGCTGCCCTTTGGTGCCGAGCAGTTCGGCCGGGTGGACCAGGTGGGCTTTCCGGCAGAGGAGCTGCCGCCGATCACCGACCCGGTGGAGATCAGCGGCACGCTTGAAGATGGTGAGAACGAGGAGCAACAGCCATGACCCGCACGCCCCTGCGCCCGCTGGCCCGTGTGATTGCCGCCCGTCAGAGCGGGCAGAACCCCGATTGCATCGAGCGCGAGAACCTGCGCCTGCGGCATGAGGCGCAGCGCGACAAGCTGCGGTTTCGCGCCGAGGGGCGGCTGTTTGTGCTGGGCGTCTGCTTCTTTTGCGCCTTCGTGGTGATCGGTGCCCGGATGGGGCACCTTGCCGCTTCGGTGCCCGCCGAGCCGACCAGCGGCGGCGTGGCCGAGCTGATCAGTGCCAGCCGGGCCGACATTGTCGACCGGCAGGGGCGGGTGCTGGCGACCAACCTGTCGACCCACAGCCTCTATGCCCAGCCGCCGCTGATGGTGGAAAAGGAGCGTGCCGCCGAGGAGCTGGCGAAGATCTTCCCCGATCTGGACGTGGAGAAGCTGAAGCGGCAGTTCACCGGCAAGCGCAAGTTTGTCTGGGTGAAGAAGAAAATCAGCCCCGAGCAGATGCAGGCGGTGCATGACATCGGCGAGCCGGGCCTGCTGTTTGGCCCGCGCGAGATGCGGCTTTATCCCAACGGCAAGCTGGCCGCGCATATCCTGGGCGGCGCGAGCTTTGGCCGCGAGGGGGTGCATAGTGCCGAGGTCGTAGGCGTGGCGGGCGTGGAAAAGCAGTTTGACGAGTTGCTGCGCGACCCGGCCCGCGCCGGCAAGCCGCTGGAGCTGACGCTCGACCTCACCGTGCAGGCGGTGACGGAAGAGGTGCTTTATGGCGGCATGAAGCTGATGAACGCCAAGGGCGCCAGCGCGGTGCTGATGGAGGCCCATAGCGGCGAGATCATTGCCATGGCCTCCCTGCCGGACTTCGACCCCAACAACCGCCCGCGCCCGCTGACCAGCGGGGACCAGAGCGACAGCCCGCTGTTCAACCGGTCGGTGCAGGGGGTTTATGAGCTGGGCTCGACCTTCAAGATCTTCGCCGCCGCGCAGGCGATGGAGCTGGGGTTGGTGAACCCGGAGACGGTGATCAACACCAAGGGGCCGCTGACATGGGGCCGCCACCGGATTCGGGATTTTCACAACTACGGCAACGAGTTGAGCGTCACCAAGATCATCGTGAAAAGCTCGAACATTGGCACCGCGCGGCTGGCGATGGACATTGGCGCCAAGCGGCAGCGCGAGTTCCTCGACAGCCTCGGCTTTTTGGAGCCGACCCCGGTAGAAATGGTGGAGGCGCCCACGGGCAAGCCGCTGTTGCCGCCGAACTGGTCGGAGATTTCGACCATGACGATCAGCTATGGCCACGGCCTTTCTGCCAGCCCGCTGCATCTGGCGACCGGCTATGCCTCGCTTCTGAACGGCGGCACACGGGTTTATCCGACGCTGGTGAAGCAGAGCGCCCCCAAGGCTGGCCCGCGGGTTGTGAGCGAGCGGACCTCCGAGCGCAGCCGGGTGATGCTGCGCAAGGTGGTGACCGAGGGCACGGCGAGCTTTGGCGAGGTGGAGGGCTATGCGGTGGGCGGCAAGACCGGCACCGCCGACAAGCCCAAGCCGCGCGGCGGCTATTATAAAGACAAGGTGATCGCGACCTTCGCCACGGTCTTCCCGGCGCATGACCCGAAATACGTGCTGGTCGTTAGCCTCGACGAGCCGGTCGAGCTGACCGGCCCCACGCCGCGCCGGACGGCGGGCTGGACGGCGGTGCCGGTGACGGCGGAGATGATCCGCCGCGTCGCGCCGCTTCTGGGCCTGCGCCCAAGCGTTGAACCGGGCGTCGAAGCTGCGATAGTAAGGGTCTCGAACTAAGCCAGCGAGAAGGGGCAGCCGGCGATGAGCGACAGGGCAAAAGTGAGATCGCTGGCAGAGCTGGGGCTGACCGCCCAGCATGGCGCCGAGGCGCGGGTAACCGGGCTGGCCGTGGACAGCCGCGATGTGCAGGAGGGCGCGCTCTTTGCCGCCCTACCGGGGAGCCGGGTGCATGGCGCGGAGTTCGTCGGTTACGCGCTGCGCATGGGCGCGAAGGCGGTGCTGACCGATGCCGAGGGCGCGCAGCTGGCCACAGCTGAACTGGCGAAGTTCGACGTGGCGCTGGTGGTCACCGAAGACCCGAGGGGCGCGCTGGCGATGGCCGCGGCGCTGTGGTTCGGCGCTCAGCCCGATGTGATGGTGGCGGTGACCGGCACCAACGGCAAGACGAGCGTGGCGAGCTTTACCCGGCAGATCTGGATGGCGATGGGGCTGAGCGCGGTGAACCTTGGCACCACCGGCGTGGAGGGCGCGTGGGAGTATCCGCTGAAGCACACCACGCCCGAGCCGATCACCCTGCACCGGGCGCTGGCGCTTTCGGTAGAGGAAGGGGTGACCCATGCCGCAATGGAGGCCAGCTCGCACGGGCTGGAGCAGCGGCGGCTGGATGGCGTGCGGCTGGCGGCGGCGGGCTTCACCAACTTCAGCCAGGATCACTTGGATTATCACGCGACCTTCGAGGCTTACTTTGATGCCAAGGCGCGGCTGTTCGACCGGGTGTTGGGCGAGGATGCGCCGGCGGTGATCAACATGGAAGACCCGCGCGGCCCCGAGATGGCGGACCGCGCCGAGGCGGCCGGCCATGCGGTGTTGCGGGTGGGTCATGACGAGGATTACGAGCTAGCCATCGTCGGCCAGCGGTTTGATGCCACGGGGCAGGACCTGCGGTTCTTGCACGAGGGCACGCCGCGGCAGGTGCGGCTGGGGCTGATCGGGGGCTTTCAGGCCGAGAACGTCATGGTGGCGGCGGGCCTCTGCATTGCCAGCGGCTCGGACCCGGTGGAGGTGTTCAACGCGCTGCCGCAGCTCACGACCGTTCGGGGCCGGATGCAGCTGGCCGCGACCCGCGACAATGGCGCGGCGGTGTTCGTCGATTACGCCCACACGCCCGATGCGCTGGAGACCGCGCTGAAGGCGCTGCGGCCCCATGTGATGGGCAAACTGGTGGTGGTGTATGGTGCGGGCGGCGACCGTGACACCGGCAAGCGCCCGCTCATGGGCGAGGCGGCGCGCGACTATGCCGATGTTCGATTTGTGACGGACGACAACCCGAGATCCGAGGATCCGGCCAGCATTCGTGCAGCAATTCTGCAAGCCGACCCGGAGGCCACCGAGGTGGGCGACCGGGCCGAGGCGATCCTGCGGGGGGTCGATGCGCTGGGGCCGGGGGATGCGCTGCTCATTGCGGGCAAGGGCCATGAGACCGGGCAGATCGTGGGGGACGATGTTTTCCCGTTTGACGATGTCGAGCAGGCCTCTGTGGCCGTGGCCGCCCTCGACGGGCAGATGACATGAGCGCCTTGTGGACGGCGGCGGATGCCGCAGCGGCCACCAGCGGCGAGGCGAGAGGCGATTGGGAGGCCACGGGCCTTTCGATCGACAGCCGGAGCATCGCGCCGGGCGAGCTGTTCATTGCATTGAAAGATGTGCGCGACGGGCATGACTTTGTCGCCGACGCACTGGCCAAGGGCGCTTGCGCCGCGCTGGTCAGCCGGGTGCCGGAGGGCTGCGAGGAGGCGCCGCTGCTGATCGTGGCGGACGTGCTGGAGGGGCTGGAGGCGCTTGGCCGGGCGGGGCGCGCGCGGACGAAAGCGAAGGTGGCGGGCGTGACCGGCTCGGTCGGCAAGACCTCGACCAAGGAGATGCTCCGCTCGACCCTGAGCCGTCAGGGCAAGGTGCATGCCGCCGAAAAGAGCTTCAACAACCACTGGGGCGTGCCGCTGACACTCGCGCGGATGCCGGTGGACGCCGATTTTGCCGTGATCGAGATCGGCATGAGCAACCCCGGTGAGATCGCCCCGCTGGCGCGGATGGCGCGGCCCGATGTGGCGATGATCACCACGGTGGCCCCGGCGCATATGGCGGCTTTCGGCTCGCTGGAGGGGATCGCGCGGGAGAAGGCCAGCATCTTCGAGGGGCTGGAGCCGGGGGGCGTTGCGGTGATCAACGGCGACCTTGGCACCACGCCGATCCTGCGGGATGCGGCGGAGGCGGCGGGGGCGCAGATCGTCACCTTCGGGCAGAGCGGTGACTTTGGCCTTGGCAAGGTGGTGCTGAGCGAAGGGCAGACGGTGGCGCAGGCGCGGCTGGGTGACCAGCCTGCGATGTTCAAGCTGACCACGCCGGGCACCCATTTTGCGATGAACGCGCTCGGCGCGCTCGCGGTGGCGCAGGCGCTGGGTGCCGATACGGGCCTCGCCACGGCGGACCTGACCAAGTGGACCCCTTACGAGGGGCGCGGCGCACGGGAGGAGATCACCACCGATCCGGCGCGGGCCGGGGGCTTTTTGACCCTCTTCGACGACAGCTATAACGCCAACCCGGCCTCGATGGCGGCCTCGCTGGAGATGCTCGCCACCACCGAGCCGCGGGACGGCATCGGGCGGGTGCGCAAGGGCCGCCGTATCGCCGTGATCGGCGACATGCTGGAGCTGGGCAAGGGCGAGAAGGACCTGCATGCGGCGCTGGCGGGGCTGGAGGCGATGGAGCAGATCCACACGGTTCACACCGTTGGCCCGCTCGCCCAGGCGCTGCATGATGCGCTGCCCGAAGATCAGCGCGGACACCACGCGCCGGACGGTGCTGCGATGGCCAAGGAGGTCTCGCGGCTGGTGGATGCGGGCGATGTGGTGCTGGTCAAGGCGTCGCTCGGCACCGGGCTGGCCCGCGTTGTTGACGCGATACGGAAAATGGGCCAAGTCGGCCCGAATTAACAACGAACGAACGAGAGGGGCAGGGGCATGCTCTATTGGCTGGCAGAGCTTGGCGACGGGGGCGGGGCGTTCAACCTGTTCCGCTACATCACGTTCCGGGCCGGGGCTGCGTTTTTTACCGCTCTGGTCTTTGGCTTCCTCTTCGGGCGACCGCTGATCAACATGCTGCGCAAGCGGCAGAAGGGCGGGCAGCCCATTCGGGATGACGGGCCGGAAAGCCACATGCTGACCAAGGCGGGCACGCCGACGATGGGGGGGCTCTTGATCCTCTCGGCGCTGACGCTCTCTACCCTGCTCTGCGCCCGGCTCGATAATCCCTATGTGTGGATCGTGCTGCTGGTGACCATCTCCTTTGGCCTCATCGGCTTTGCCGACGACTATGCCAAGGTGAGCAAGCAGAACACCAAGGGCGTGTCGGGCAAGGTGCGCTTTGGGCTTGGGCTGCTCATAGCGGCGGCGGCGGGGACGGCGGCGGCGTGGTTTCATCCGGCGGAGCTGACCGGGCAGTTGGCGCTGCCGGTGTTCAAGGACGTGCTGCTGAACCTCGGCATCTTCTTCGTGCCGTTCTCGATGATCGTGATCGTCGGCGCGGCCAATGCGGTGAACCTGACGGACGGACTCGACGGACTGGCCATCATGCCGGTGATGATCGCGGCGGGCACGCTGGGGGTGATCGCCTATGCCGTGGGGCGGGTCGACTTTACCGAGTATCTCGACGTGCATTACGTGCCCGGCTCGGGCGAGCTGCTGATTTTCTGCGCCGGGCTGATCGGCGGGGGCCTTGGCTTTTTGTGGTACAACGCACCGCCTGCGGCGGTGTTCATGGGAGACACCGGGTCGCTCGCCTTGGGCGGCGCGCTGGGGGCGATTGCGGTGGTGACCAAGCACGAGATCGTGCTGGCGATCGTGGGCGGCATCTTTGTGGCCGAGGCGCTCTCGGTGATCATTCAGGTGCTCTACTTCAAGCGGACCGGCAAGCGGGTGTTCCTGATGGCGCCGGTCCACCACCACTTCGAGAAGCGCGGCTGGGCCGAGCCGCAGATCGTGATCCGGTTCTGGATCATCTCGCTGATCCTCGCGCTGATCGGTCTGGCGACGCTGAAAATCCGGTGAGCGGTGACGGGATCATCCGGCGGGCGCTCGTGACGGGCGGCAACCGGGGGATCGGCTATGCCATCGCCGAGGGGCTGATTGCCCGCGGCCACGAGGTGGTGATCGGCTGCCGGGACGAGGCCGAGGGGGAAGCGGCGGCGGACAGGCTTGGCGCGGACCTCTTCGTGATGGACCTGCGGGAGCCTGACGACATGCTCTCGCTGCTGCATGGCGAGCCCTTCGACATTCTGGTGAACAACGCAGGCGTGTTTCCGCAGGGCTCGCTGTTTGAGAACCCCGAGGGGCTGTTCGAGTCGCTGCAGGTAATGGTGGAGGCGCCGTTTTTGCTGATGCGCGCCTTGGTGCCGGGTATGGCGCTGCGGGGCTGGGGGCGGATCGTGAACCTTTCGTCAGGCTATGGCAGCTTTGCTCAGGGGATGCAGGGGCCGAACGGCTACGGGGTGGCAAAGGCGGCGCTGAACGCGCTGACCTGCGTGTTGCCGCGCGACCTGCCGGACTGCGTGAAGGTGAACGCGATGGACCCGGGCTGGGTGCGCACGCGGATGGGCGGGGCGAAGGCGACGACATCGCCCGAGGAGGCCGCCGAGACGGCGATCTGGCTGGCGACGCTGAGCGAGGACGGACCGACGGGCGGGTTCTTTCGACGGAAGCTGCCGATCGAGTGGTGACGGGCGTGGTGGCGGCGCTACCGCCAACGGGGTCCGCGAAGCGGGCACCGGCCGGCAGCATGTCGCGCCAGCGACGTGCGAGAGGCACCCACCCCGCGCCGCCACCCCGCCCGTTCTGCACCGTTGCGCGCGTGATCGGATGATGGTGCGCGGGTGGTGCGGTTGGGGTGGGATATTTCCAGCAAGAAAATGCAGCGGGTTGCGGCGCGATTGCGGGCGGGTGCGCTTGGATGTAGGCAGGAGCGAAGGCTTTTGGAGGCGGTGCGATGATCCCTGTGCGCGGGTTTGATGGAGCCACGGTGGCGGTGCTGGGGCTGGGGCGGTCTGGCCTGACGGCGGCGCGGGCGCTGGCTGCTGGCGGGGCGCAAGTGATCGGCTGGGACGATGGCGAGAGCGGGCGGGCGGCGGCGGAGGCCGAAGGGATCGCGCTGCGCGACCTGACCAAGCCCGGTGCCTTCGAGGGGGTGGCCTGCCTTGTGACCTCGCCCGGCATTCCGCATCTCTATCCGGTGCCACACCCGGCGATTGCGGCGGCGATGGCGGAGGGGGTGCCTGTGGACAATGACATCGGGCTGTTCTTCCGGTCGTTCGCCACCGGGGAGTGGGACCGGTTCGACGTGGCGCCGAAGGTGGTGGCGGTGACCGGCTCGAACGGGAAGAGCACGACTTCCGCGTTGATCCATCACATTCTCACCGAGGCGGGGCGCGAGGCGCAGCTGGCGGGCAATATCGGGCGCGGCGTGCTGGACATCGAGCCTGCGGGCGATGGCGGCGTGGTGGTGCTGGAACTCTCCAGTTACCAGACCGATCTGGCGCGGGCGCTGACGCCGGATGTGGCGGTGTTTACCAATCTGAGCCCCGATCACCTTGACCGGCACGGCGGCTATGGCGGCTATTTCGCGGCCAAGCGGCGGCTCTTTGCGGAGGGCGGGCCGGACCGGGCGGTGATTGGCGTGGACGAGCCGGAGGGGCGCTACCTTGCCGGGCAGATGGCCGAAGGGCCGGGGGATGACCGGGTGATCCGGGTGAGCAGCGGGCAGAAGCTGGCGGGCGCGGGGTGGACGGTGTTTGCGCGCAAGGGCTTTTTGGCGGAGTGGCGCAAGGGGCGGCAGGTGGCCTCGGTCGATCTGCGGGATATTCCAGGGCTGCCGGGGGCGCACAACCACCAGAACGCCTGCGCGGCCTATGCGGCTTGCCGGACGCTGGGGCTGGGGCCGAAGGAAATTGAACGCGCGTTCAGGAGCTTTGCCGGGCTGCCGCACCGCTCGCAGCGGATCGCAGAGGCGGGGGGCGTGGTTTACGTCAATGACAGCAAGGCGACGAATGTGGACAGCGCGGCCAAGGCGCTGGCGGCGTTTTCGGGCATCCGCTGGATCTGCGGCGGGCTGGAGAAGGAAGGCGGGCTGGAGGGGCTGCACGCCGGGCTGGCCAATGTGGTGAAGGCCTATGTGATCGGGCGCGAGGCTGAGGGCTTTGCCATGCGGCTCGGGGCCGGGGTGGAGGCCGAGGTCTGCGGCACGATGGAGCGGGCCGTGGCGCGGGCGGTGGAAGAGGCACAGCCGGGCGAGGTTGTGCTGTTGGCGCCCGCGGCGGCGAGCTTTGACCAATACGACAGCTTCGAGAAGCGCGGCGAGGATTTTGCCGCACGGGTGAAGGCGGCGCTGGGGTAGGGATTTCCCCCACAGGGTGGCTTGACCTTTGCCGGAGAATGGCGGGTGCAGAGTGGCGAAAACGGGCCGATCTGCCTGCCGATGAGGCCCGAAAGGGCGGTATTTGACCCGGTGTCAATTCATGCAAATCGCATACAACATCTTGGGGTTGCTGGATTTTTCAACCCAAGGGTGATCCGCCTGGCGATCGGCCATTTTCCGCTTTGTTTTTTCGAATCATTCTGTATATCTGGCAGGCAGAGTGGTGAGTTACGCCTGATCAACAAGATATTGGGCAGTTTTCTATAAAACGCACCGGCGCAAAAAGATGCCGGGCTGATAAATGGCGGTTACGATGCAGGCGATCAATTTTGTGGTCCGCGATCTCGCGGGCAACGTTTCCAATGGCAGTTTCGGTGAGGATGGGGTCGGCACGCGGTTGAACGTGGGCGACGGTCAGCAGGTTTCGCTGCATCTCACCTCGGCGGACATTTCGGCCTACATGCGCGATGGCGATGATCTGGTGATCACGCTTGCCGATGGCTCGGCGATCCTGCTGGTGGGCTACTTTGACGGCGAGAACGCGCTGTATCTTTCCAAGGGCGGCGAGCTGGTTGCGGTGGAGCTGAGCCAGGGTGCCGATGACGAGTTGTATGCGCTGTATCAGCGTGAGGCGACCTGGGGCAAATGGAGCCCGAGCGACGAGCTGATCCATTACGATGAGCCCGAGGTGATGGCCGCCCAGTTCGACACCGGCCTTTTTGGCATCGGTGGCATGGGCGGCGGGATCGTGCCCGGCCTGATCGGCGTGGGCGGTGTGATCACCGGCGTTGGTGGCGGTGACGGCGGCGGCGGGGGCGGTGGCCCGGTGTATGATGTGACCGTCGACCCGGGCGACTGGGTGCTCGGCGGCGACGATGACCCGGAGCCGGGCTTTCCGGTGACCGGCACCGGGGTGCCCGGCGAGGATGTGACGGTGACGGCGGGCGATGTGACCCAAGTCGTGACCGTAGGTGAGGATGGCGGCTGGGAGGTGATCTTCACCGGCGACACGCTGCCCGAGGATGGCAGCTATGTGGTGGAGGTGGTCACCACCGATCAGGGCGGCGGCGAGGTTGTGCTGACCGGCCCCGACGTGCTGATCGACACCGTGGCCCCGGATGTGACTTTCACCTCCGGCGTGCAATCGACCGGGGATGCCTTCAACGGCGCGGACCATGCCGAGGGCGTGGTGGTGACCGGCACCTCTGAGCCGGGCGCGGTGCTTGTGGTGACGGTGGGCGGTGTGGCGACCGAGATCACCGTGGGCGAGAGCGGCACCTGGGAGGTCACCTTTGGCCCCGATGCCGCCCCCGAGGGGGAATACGAGGCCGATATCAGCGTTTACGCGGTGGATGCGGTAGGCAACTCCGCGACCTATGGCGATGTGCTGGTGGTCGATACCCTTGGCGCGGTGGCCTTCGATGACCTCAACTTTGGCGGGGATTACACGATCAACGGCGCGGAGGCGGGCCAGAGCATCAGCTTTACCGGCACGACGCAGCCGGGGTCGAGCGTGGTTGTCAGCTTCGGCGGGCAGGACTACCCGGCCACAGTGGCGGGGGATGGCAGCTGGAGCGTGAGCTTCGCGCCCGGCACCTTCAGCGGGGAATATGAGGCGGTTCTGACCGCCACGGCGACCGATGGATATGGCAATGTGACCAGTGCCAGCGGGAGCTGGACGGTGGATACGGTGACCCATGTGACGCTCGATCCGGGCTATGCGGGCGCTGATGGGGTGATCAACGCGAGCGACCGCGATGGTGGTCTGACGCTGACCGGCACCACCCAGCCGGGCAACACGGTGGAGGTGCAGATCGGTCAGGCGGTTTATGCCGCGACGGTGGGTGCCGATGGCGCGTGGAGCCTTGCGCTGACGGCAGCGCAGATTGCAGAGGGGGATTATACCTCTGCGATCACCGTGACGGCCACGGACGCGGCGGGCAACGTGGCGATGGCGGGCGGCAGCCTCGTGGTGGACACGCTGGGCTTTGTCGAATTTTCCGGCGCACCGGTGACGGCGGATGACATCGTGAATGCGCTCGAGTCCGGTCAGCCGATCTCGATGAGCGGCACCACATTGCCGGGCTCGGCGGTGACGATCGGCATGAACGGGCAGACCTACAGCGCCGTGGTGGATGCCGCGGGCGGATGGGTGGTGACCTTTCCGCCGCAGGCCTTCCCTGCCGGTGAATACGAGATGAACGTGAGCGCCACGGCGGTTTCGGCCAATGGCAACACCTCGAGCGCGGCGACCACCGTGGAAGTGGATACACAGGGCTGGGTTGCGATCTCGGGCGCGCCGGTGACGGCGGATGATGTTGTGAACGAAGCGGAGGCCGGAACGGGCATCACGCTGACGGGTACCACCGAGCCGGGATCGACGGTTCTGGTGCAGATGGGCGGCTTTGCCGTTCCGGCGGTGGTGGCCGCCGATGGCAGCTGGTTTGCGACCTTCAGCGGCGGGCAGATCGTGCCGGGCACCTATGATGCGCCGGTGACGGTGACCGCGACCGACCGGGCGGGCAACAGCTCGACCGCGACGGATGTGGTGCGGATCGACACCGAGACGGCGGTGAGCGTGAACACCCAGGTCGAAGGTGACGGGATCATCAACGCCGAGGAGGCGCTGAACGGCTTTGTCCTGACCGGGACCGGAGAGCCGGGGGCCGTGGTGCAGGTGACATTCGCGGGGGTGACGCGCCCGGCGATGGTGGCGGGCGATGGCAACTGGCAAGTCACCTTCCAGCCTGGCGACATTCCGTCCGGGGAGACGGTGGCGAGCGTTTCTGTCACCGCGACAGACATGGCGGGCAACCAGGCGCTGGCGACAGGCAGCATCGAAGTGGACCGGATCACCAGCCTCACGCTGGACGGGCCGATTGCGGTGGATGACATCGTGAACGCGGTCGAATACGGCACCGGCATCCAGCTTTCGGGCACGGTGGAGCCGGGCAGCACGGTGGCGGTGACGCTGGCGGGCGTGACCCATCAGGCGGTGGTGCTGGCGGATGGCACGTGGTTCACCAGCTTCGCCGCCGGCGAGGTGCCGGATGGCGATTACACCGCGCAAATCAGCGCCGTGGCGACCGATGCGGCGGGCAACCGCGCAGCGATCAACGACACGGTGCAGATCGATACCTACGTGGAGCCGCTGACCATCGGCACGGTGGCGGGTGACGACACGGTCAACGCAGCGGAACAGGCGCAGGGCGTGACCTTCACCGGCACGGTCGAGGCGGGCTCCAGCGTGATCGTCAGCTTCGAGGGCACCACCCATGCGGCCACGGTCGATGCGGCGGGCAACTGGACGGTGGCCTTTGCCACGGGCGAGATCCCGGCAGGTGAATACGAGAGCATGGCCACGGTGGTCGCCACCGATGCGGCGGGCAACACCCGGACCGAGAGCACCACGGTTGCGGTGGATACCGAGAACCCGGATGCGCCGGTGATCCTGAGCTTCAGTCAGGGCGGCACCGGGGTGCGCGACATTGGCACCGCGATCAATGACGACATCACCGAGGTTCAGCGGATCGACGCCAATGGCAACGTGAGCACCGTCTCCTACGATCTGGAGATCGACGAGGAATGGGGCGAGCTGATCTTTGATTTCAACGAGGCGATCCCGACAGGTTCGCACCTCGTCGTCACCTCAACCGATGCGGCGGGCAACCACGCGGGCACGCTCTTTGTAATGGAAGAGCCGGGCAACTCGGTGGTGAACCTCACCAACCCCGGCCTCGGGCAGTTCGACATTCAGGCGGTGGACCTGCAGTTCGCCTCGGAGGCCGAGCTGACGATCACGCCGGAGCAGTTGGCGGGGCTGTCGAGCTTTACCAATGAGCTGACCATCCATGGCGGTAATGACGACATCATCCACGCCAGCGGCGCCACGGCGACGGGAGAGACGCGGGTGATCGAGGGTGAAAGCTACGATGTGTACACGCTGGGCGAGGGCACACTTGTCATCGACCACGACATTCAGGTGAACCCGGCGCTGTTGTGATCCCGCCGGCGGATCGGGAGCGGTTTCCGGGACGGCGCACGGCAGAGGCGCCGCCCGGGCAGAGGCAGGGACAGGAGGCGTGATGCGCCCCGCGATGAGCAGACTAGGGCTATCGGGTGCCGTTCTGGCGCTGCTTTCGGGCTGCCTTGGGGGCGGGGAAGCCTCGCGCGCGGCGCGGGATCCTGCGGCCCCGGCCCAGACGCAGGCCTTGCGGCAGGCGGAGGCCTCGGAGAGCGTGGTGATCGCCGATCTGCTGCGCCGCCGCTCGGTGATTGCGTCGGGGTCGGCCTATGCGCATGTAGCCGAGGCGGTGCTGGCGGCCAATGCTCGCGCCGCCGAGGCGGAGCTGCGGGCAGCCAAGCTGCGGGCGGTGGCGGCCGAGAAGAACTGGCTGCCCAGCATCGGGCCGAGCGTGTCACTCTCGTCGCTGGGCGATCTGGTGACCTCGATCATCGTCGATCAGGTGATCTGGCAGGGCGGCCGGAAGAAGGCCGAGCGCGCCTTTGCCGCCGCCGATGTTGAGCATGCCGCGGTGGTGCTGGCCGAGGATACCAACGCCCGCGTGCTCACCGCGCTCACGCTGCACATCACCGCTGAGCAGGGCCGGGCCGAGGCTGCGGTGGCGGCCTCGGGGCTGGAGAGGATGAAGCACTTCGAATGGGTGATGGAGCAGCGGGTGAGTGGCGGGGTCTCTGACCTTTCGGAGCTGTCGGTCATGCGCCAGAAGCGGGCCGAGGTGAGCGCCGCCATGCAGGCGGGGGGCGAGACGGCGGCCACGGCGCTGGCGGAGCTGAATGCGATGTCGGCCCGTCCGCTGGATGGCCTGCGCGGGCTGGGTGAGGCGCGGGTGCCGGGCGGCGCGGAGAAGACGCTGGGGGTGCTGAAGGCCGAGGCCGATAAGACCCGGCTCATTGCGCAGGCAAAGATCGAGCGGGCGGGCTACCTGCCCGGTGTTTCGGCGCAGACGAATGTAGGCGATGGCGGCGGCGATCCTGTGCTCACCGTGGGCGCGGAGAACGGGCTGGGCTTTGGCACCCCCGCGCGGCTGAGGGCGATCAAGGCCGCCGAGGAGGGCGCGGAGGCGAAGCTGGGGCAGGCCCGCGAGGAGAGCGCCCGCAAGCTCGCAGCGCTGCGCCAGCAGCTTGCGGCGACAGAGCGGCAGGCCACCGAGCAGGCCGGGCTCGCGGCGCAGGCCCGGCGTAACTACGAGCTTTATCAGCGGCAGTATGACGGCGGGCAGCGCAGGGTGCTCGACGTGGTGGGCGTGTTCGAGACATGGATGGATGCCGAGACCAAGCGCGTGGGCCTGACCCACAAGGCCGCGCTGACGAAACTGAAGATCGCCGCGGAGCTTGGCCTCCTGGTGGACGGGAGCCGCATATGACCGCGCCGCGCACCTCGCTGAAGTTGAAGATGAGCCGGGCTGGCATTCGGGGTGTTGTGGTCGGTAGGCAAGGGGCCGCGGCGGCAGAGGCCGTGGCCGCGGTGGAGGCTGCGCCGCGCGGCAATGAAGAGCGCCTGAAGGCGCGCGCCGATCTGGCGGCGACCTATGCGGGGCTGCTGGGCAAGGAGCTGTTGGGCCGCGACATTGCCGAGGATATCGCACGGAGCGGCGGGGCCGAGCGGCCGGTGACGGTAGAGG
>CP051231.1:2180191-2224755 GCA_017792405.1 Oceanicola sp. | reverse complement strand
CACATGGCCCGCCATCGCCCAGATGAAGCGCGGCCAGTTGGTGCTGGTGCTCGCCCAGCAGGGCGAGGAGCTGACGGTTTACGACGAGACCGGGGCCGATAACCGGGTGGTGGTGCCACTGACCGAGTTCGCCCCGCATTATGCGGGCCGGGTGCTAAAGGCCGAGGTGACATTGGCCGAGGTGGCCGCGACGCACGAGACCGGGGCGAAGAAGCCGCATTGGTTCTGGGGTGAGTTCCCGCGATTCCGCCGCTACATTGCCGAGATCGCGATTGGCTCACTGGTGGCCAACCTGCTGGCCGTTTCGGTCGCGTTGTTTTCGCTTCAGGTCTACGACCGGGTGATCCCGCATCAGAGCATGGCGACGCTCTGGGTGCTGGCGCTTGGGGCGGGGCTGGCGATCTTGCTGGAGGGGCTGCTCAAGGTGGCGCGGTCGCGGCTGATGGACGGCGGCGGGCGCACGATCGAGCTGAGCGTGCAGCGGCTGCTGATGAGCCGGGTGGTTGGGATGCGCTCGGACAAGCGGGCGCAGAGCCCCTCGGAGCTGTTTGCCACGATGCGGGAGTTCGGCTCGGTGCGGGAGTTCTTTACCGCCGGGACCATCGGGACGCTGACGGACCTGCCGTTCATCGGCCTCTTCCTGCTGCTGGTCGCGGCGATTGCCGGGCCGGTGGTGTGGGTGCTGATCATCGGCGGGGTGCTGATGGTGCTGCCCGGCTGGTTCCTGCAGCGGCGGATGATGCAGCTCACGCAGGAGACGCAGGGCGCCAACGTGAAGGCGGGCCGGGTGCTGCATGAGGCGGTGTACGAGCTGGATACGATCAAGGCGCAGCGCGGCGAAGAGCGGCTGATGCGGGCGTGGGACGAGCTGAATGCGCTGTCTTCGCTGAAGTCCTCCGAGCAGCGCCGCCTTGCTGCCGCGCTCACCTTCTGGAGCCAGGGGGTGCAGCAGGCGACCTATGTGGCGGCCGTGGTGATGGGCACCTTCCTTGTATTCGCGGGCGAGTTCACCGTGGGCACGATCATCGCCGTGGGCATCCTGACGAGCCGCACGCTGGCGCCGCTGAGCCAGTTGGCGGCGACCCTCTCGCGCTGGTCGAACGTGCGGCACGCGCTGGCGGGCCTCGACGGGGTGGCCGAGGCACCGCAGGATGTGGCCGAGGGCCGGAAGTATCTTCGCCGCGAGCACCTGAAGGGGAGCTACACGCTGCTCGGCACGCGCTTTGCCTATGACGAGGATGCGGCGCCTGTGCTCGACATCTCGGCACTTCAGGTGCGGGCAGGGGAGACGCTGGCGGTGCTGGGCTCGAACGGCTCGGGCAAATCGACCCTGATGAAACTGCTGACCGGGCTCTACGCGCCGACCGAGGGGCGGGTGATGCTGGATGGCACCGACATCGGCCAGATCGCGCCCGCAGACCTGCGGCGCGGCATCGGCTATCTCGCGCAGGACGTGCGGCTGGTGGCGGGCACGCTGCGTGACAACCTTAACATGCATCTGCTGGAGCGCGACGACGACCGGCTGCTGGCGTCGCTCGATTTTGCCGGGCTGGGGCAGTTCGTGCGGAGCCATCCCAAGGGGCTGGACCTCGACATTCGCGATGGTGGTGAGGGGCTGAGCGTTGGCCAGCGGCAGGGCGTGGGCTGGGCGCGGCTGTGGTTGCAGGACCCCGGCGTTCTGCTGCTCGACGAGCCGACCGCCGCTTTCGATCAGGCGCTTGAGGCGCAGCTGGTGGCGCGGCTCGGCGCATGGCTGCAAGGCCGGACGGCGGTGATTGCCACCCACCGGTTGCCG
The DNA here is from genome assembly GCA_017792405.1 of Oceanicola sp. Classification (GTDB taxonomy): domain Bacteria; phylum Pseudomonadota; class Alphaproteobacteria; order Rhodobacterales; family Rhodobacteraceae; genus Vannielia. Next base: position 2,222,960 of record CP051231.1, on the reverse strand, counting down.
ATTTTGAGCCTGTCGTCGCGGATCGTGGTGCTGGGGCAGGGCCGGATCGCGGTGGATGGCGGCAAGGACGAGGTGCTTGCGCATCTGAAGAAGAGCGGCGCGGCGAAGAAACTGCCGCTGGGTGGTGCGGCTTGAGTAGCTGGAGCGCGCCCGGACCATCGCAGCCAACGGGGTTTGATGCCCAGCTGGACACCCGGCTGGCTGGGCCCTCAAGGTTGATCTGGACGGTGGGGCTGGCGTTGCTCGTGTTTCTGCTCTGGGCGGGTTTTGCCAAGGTCGATGAGATCGTGCGCGCGCCCGCCGAACTGGTGAGCGCCTCGCGGCCGCAGATTATCCAGAACCTCGAAGGCGGGATACTGGCGGAGCTGATGGTGCGGGAGGGGGATGAGGTGGCGCCGGGCGATGTGCTGGCGCGACTTCAGGGCACCGGGTTTCAGACCAATGTGGACGATATCCGCGAGAAGATCACCGCGCTGGAGATCCGTCGGCTGCGGCTGGAGGCGGAGATGGAGGGGCTGAGCGACTTTGCGGTGCCCGAGGCGCTGGCGGAGCGCAGCCCCGAGATCGTGGCCTCGGAGCGGGCGCTTCTGGCTGCCCGACAGGGCGACGATGCCGCCCGTGCTGAGGGCGCGCGCAAGGTGGCCGAGCAGGCCGAGCGCGAAAACGAGCTGATGGAGAACATGCTGGCGCAGAAGGTAGTGGCGCTGATCGAGGTGACGCGGACCCGAAAGGCGGCCTCGGATGCGCGGGCGCGCCATGACGAGGTGGTGAGCACCGCGGCGCTGCGACGGGCGGATGAATATGCCGAGACGCTGAAGGAGCTGGCGGGCCTGCGCCAGCAGATGAAGGTGAGCGCAGATCAGCTGGCCCGCACAGAGATCCGCTCGCCGATGAAGGGGGTGGTGAACAAGATCAGCGTTAGCACCATCGGCGGCGTGGTGCGGCCCGGTGAGGAGATCTTGCAGATCGTGCCGCTGGGTGATGCGCTCTTCGTGGAGGCCCGGGTGAAGCCGCGCGACATTGCCACGGTGCGGCCCGGCCAGCCTGCGACGATCAAGCTCTCAGCCTATGATTACACGATCTATGGCTCGATGAAGGGGGAGGTCTCTTTCGTCAGCGCCGATACTTTCAAGGACGAGCGCCGCCCGGAGCGGGAGGCGCATTACAAGGTGGTACTGAAGATCGACGAGAGCGCCCGCACGGCGCGGCAGGAACGGATCGAGATGCGGCCCGGTCTGGTTGCGGACGTGGAGCTGCACACCGGCGAGAAGACGGTGCTGAGCTATCTGACCAAGCCGCTGACCAAGGCGGGCGAGGCGTTTCACGAGCCGTAGGCGGCTGGCTCAGGCCAGCGCGGCCTCCCAGGCCTCCAGCGTGCCTTCTGGGGGTGTGCCCTCTTCGGAGAAGGCCATCTCATGACTGCCGAAATGCGCGACGAGGCCGATGAGGCCTTCGGCGAGCAGGCGGGCGGCGAGCGGGCCGAGGCGGCCGGCGGCGCCCAGCAGGGCCTTTTCGCGCCAGAGGTAGAACCAGAGCGGTGTGCGCTTGTGCAGGTCGTGTTCCACCAGCACGGCCCCGGCCTCGCCGCGGCAGAGGTCGGCCCGTTCCAGCCGGGGCATGAGCGGGAACTGCCCGGCGCGGGCGGCGTCGGACTGGCGCAGGGCGGTGAGCACGCCTTGGGCGGTGGGGATGTTGAACCAGTAGGAGAGCGCGAGGTGGCGCGAGGAGGGCTGGCGGAAGGGCGCGGCGGAGAGCAGGGCGACGCCGAACTCCAGCGGCAGCACCGGGCCGCCGGGCACGGAGGCCAGCAGCGGGGCGCGGGCGGCGCGCACGGCCTCGAGGAGCGGCGCGTCGCAGAGCAGCGGGAGGAGCCGGTGCAGCAGGAGCCAGTGCATCGCGCCCGCCGGATCGGGCAGGGGGGCCAGCGCCTCGGCCAGCCGGGCGGCGGGCGGGGGCAGCAGCGGGTCTGGCCGGGGGGCGAAGAGATGCGCTTGGGCGAGGTAATGGGCCATCGGCTCGCGGTCGAGCGGGACGAGCCCCTCGCTGGCGAAGACCGGCTCGACAATGCGCGACCGCTCGGTGGTGACGAAGCAGAGCAGGGCCTGCGCGGCCAGCGGCACGAGGGCCAGCACCTCGGTCAGCGGGCCGGAGGAGGCCATCTCCTCGGCATCCATCGCATCGCCCAGACGGGTCAGCAATTGGTTGAGGCCGAGCCGCTCTTCACTGGCCGCATCGGGAAAGAAATAGCCCGGATGCAATGCGCCTTCGGGAGGGGGGACCTCTTCGGGCCGTGGCCCGAACTCGCCGTTCGCCAGACAAATCCTCAAATCCAGTTTCCTTCACCTGACCCTGTGCAAATCGACAGGGCCTGCCAACCACTCAACCTTCACTACCGATGCACCGCCACGCCGCTCGATTGCGGCGGCAGGGCGCGGGCGCCCAGCCGCGCCTGATGCTCCGCCTCATTGGCCGCGGGCCAGAGGGCCGGGCCGGGCGGAGCCAGCCCGAGGTAGCCGTCGGCCAGAAACCGGGTGTATTGCGGCGCGGCGACGGAGCTGCCGTTCATCGGCATGCGGCTTCCAGAGGCGGCGCCGGCGCCCAGCACACCCTGCATCACCAGTGAGCGGTCGCCCTCGGCGGAGGCATCGGGGCGGCGCATGTGGGGTGCGGCGGAGGCGCCGTAGAGCGCGGCGGCGCGTTCGGGTGCCAGACCGATGCGCTCGTAGCCCGGTGCGCCGGGGGCATCGCCTGCCGGGGGAAAGCCGGAGGAGAGTCGCGGCGCACGGGTCACGGTGGGGCCGACCACGGTGCTGCGCCGCCCGGTGGCGATGCCATTCAGGCTGCCGGAGCGGAGCACAACGGAGGCGCCGTTGTCATAATCTGCCGGGCCGGTCATGGCATCCCAGCGGGGGTAGGCAGGATCGTCGAAGTAGCTCTGCCGCCCCGGCCTGCGGTAGCCCAGCGGCGCGTCATCGCGCTGAATCCAGGCCTCAATGCGCTGCTCGTCGGTGATGCGCGCGCGCAGCTCCACTGTCCAGAGGCCGGAGGGCGCGGGCCGGCGGCCCACGGAGGGCGGCATGCAGGAGGGGGCCAGCGCGATGAGCACGCGCTTCTTGCGGGCCACGCCATCGAGCGCCTCCTGCCCCTTCTGCCGGTCGAGCGAGATGCGCCCGATGACGGCGGCGGGGTTGCCTGCGGGGTGGATCACCACGGCCTGACTGGCCGAGAGGCCGGTGACTCGGGTGGCGGTGCCGCCGGGGGGCGTGAGCCAGAGCTCCACCCCGGCAGCGGTGCGGGGCATCCAGAGTTCGAGGAAGTTGGAGCTTTCATCGCCCGGCTGCACACGCCACGGCAGGGTGAGCACGGTCTTGACCGAGGGGCCGGCCGGATCGCCCGGTTTTTCGGCGTGGCCACGTGCGGCGAGGCGGTTGCCGGAGGGCAGCACGACCTCGACCTCGGCCCGGCCGGGCTTGGTGGGGAACTGGCGTGCCAGGCGTTCGAGGTGGGCCTGCACCAGCGTGTCGATTGCCCGCTCCAGAAAGTGCAGCCCGTTGTGCGGCCCGCCGGAGAGCGAATAGGAAAAGTTGATCACCACGGGGATCGGGAAGCCCTCGGCCAGTGACATCAGCCAGGCCCGGTCGAGGATATGCGCGGCTCCGGCGAGCACGAAGGGCGACATGAAGGCGCCGGAGGTGTTCATCGTGACGGTGGCGGGCAGTTGCACGGTGAGCAGGCGCAGGTGATCGGGGCCATCCCCCGCCGCCAGAGAGGCCACGTGGGTGCCGTGAGAGAGGCGGTGAGCCACGGTGTTGACGCCTGCGCGGGCGTAGTCGGCCAGCCCGAGCGCGTGGAGCTGGTCGATCTCGGGCTTGGGGGCGAGGGCGAGCTGCGCGTCGATCTCGGCCTTGGTCAGTTCGCGCCCGAAGGGGACGGTGGTGCTGCCTGTGGGTGCGGCGGCGTCTTGCACCCATGCAAAATCGACCCGTGTGCCGGTGCTGCCCCGGAAGGCGCTGTGGAGCGGGTTGATGCCATCGTCGATCACCCCGACGATGGTGGTGGTCGCCTCGGGGAGGCCTTGGGCGGTGTATTCCATCGTGCGGGTCGCGCCGGTGGGCAGGGAGACCTTGCGCAGCGGCGCGCGGAAATGGAGCGTGTCGCGCGAGCCGGGCTGGGCCTGATCTTCGGCCTCTTCCGCCTCTGCCGCGGCCAGTTCGGCCCGTTCATCTGGCGGGGGCGCATCGGCCAGACGTTTCTCGCCGCCCTCGGCAGGGGCCAGCTTGCTGAAGCGGTTCTGTGCCGGGTCGAAGGGTGCGATGGACTGGAAGGTGGCCTGTGCGCTCTCCACCCCGCCGTCGATGTTGACCGAGCGGGTCAACAGCACAACGTCGGTTTCGCCCTCCACGCGGAAGGGCTCGGGCAGATCCTCGATGTCGCCCGCCTGCATGGTGTCGACGGTGAACATGTAGCGGAAGTCGTGGGGATCATCCCGGTCTTCGGTTGCAGTCAGGTCGAAGTCGAGCGCGTAGCGCAGTGACCATGCCGAATAGGGATCGAACATGGCGGTGACGCCTTCGGGGTCGTCCTCGGGGGTGAAGCTGATCGTGGTCATGGGCGAGGCCTTCTGAAGCGGGGGAGGACAAGAGCGGGTGGGCCGGTATCAGGCCCATTCCTCCCGTGCCTTCTCCCAGAGCCATGTGAAGAGCGGTGCGCTGGTGACGCCGCCGACCGCGCCGGAGCGGGTGATGAACGTTCCGAAATCGGAGGGTTCATCGGCAGTGAAGTCATAGACGCTGGAGAGGTGATAATCGGTAGTGGCCCCGGCGCCGCGGCCGTCGAACTCGGTTTCCTTCACCACGGCATCATCCGCCCCGGCCCGCTGGGCGAGGTAATCGGCCAGCGCCAGCCCGAGGGCGGCCCCGGCGATGCTGTCGACCGGGAAGTGGACGCCTGCGACGGTGCGGTTGACGGCGATGCGGGCAGCGGTGGCCAGCAGCAGCTCGGTTTGCTTGGGCGTTTGCGCCTTGCCCTTCATCAGGTGGAAGAGGATGCGCGCGACGGCGTGGTTTTCGGTCGCGTGGCCCGAGGGCAGGGCGCCGTGGCCCGGCGTCTGGATCAGCGGCATCATCTGGCCCGAGTAGCGATCGGGGCGCAGGCAGGCGAGGCGGTGCTTGACCTGAAGCACCACGTTGGAGGCGATGGCCTGACAGAGCGCGATGAGCTCCAGCGTGTATTTGTGCAGCCCCTGACGCAGCCCGAGAATGGGGGCGAAATATTCGGTCGGGTAGCCGACCTGCCCGAGGATCTCGCCTGCACGGTCGGCCCGCAGATCGGCGTAGTTATGCACGATCTCGGTTTGCGCCAGAAAGTCCGCCGGTGTGGGGCGGGTCAGCTTGACCAGCCGTTCGTAGCCGGTTGTGGGCGGGTTGTCGGCATCGCCGCCCGTCGTGGTGAGGTGGAAGACCGAGGCGCTCTCGCCCGAGCCGATCACCCCCAGTGAGCCCATCAGCTCGCCCGCGATCATGATGATCCGCTCGGTCGCGCCCCATTCCTTGAGAGTGTCGAGCGAGTTGGCGGGCATTGGTGCGGGCGGGTTGTCGAGCGCCTCGTAGGGGCCGATGATGCCATCGCGCGAGGTGAGGATGGAGATCGACAGCCCGCCGCCGCTCACCCCCGTCACCCCGGTGACGCCTGTCACGCCCGTGACCCCGGTGACGCCAGTCACCCCGGTTACGCCTGTCACACCGGTCACGCCCGTGACGCCGGTTACTCCCGTGACCCCTGTCACGCCCGTTGAAATAGACATTGCACCCTCTCCGTTAAAACATTTTTCAATTTGGTATTCCGGCTTCGCGCATGGCTTGGGCCCAGACGCGCCCGATTTCGAATTCGGCGGCCGGGTGGTCGCGCATGTAGCCGCGGATGTTGAACCCCGGGTCGGCGCGCAGCAGCGTTTCGGCGGACTCGCGGGCCTCTTCGATGCGGTCGAGGTGGTAGAGCGCGACGATGCGGGCCCGCAGGGTCGAGACGTGGCGGCGGTTGGCGCGGATCGAGCGGTCGGCCAGCTCGAGTGCGCCCTGATAATCGCCGCCCGAGAGTTTGGCTGCCGCGCCGAGCGCGTCGAAGAAATAGCCGTGCGGGTCCAGCGGCGAGAGGGCGCGGGCGCGGTCGGTGAAAGTGATCGCGCGGGCGCCGTCATCAGTGAAGGCGTGGAGCGTGCCCTTCAGCAGCCAGGCCATGGCGTTATTCGGGTCGATCTCGATGGCCTCGTCATAGCGGCGCATGGCCACGTCGTGCCGCCGAAGGAGGTTGTTGTTGACCAGCCCGTCCATGGTGAGGGCAAAGGAGTTGTCGGGCTGAATGTCGAGCGCGCGTGCGGTGTATTCGCGCGCGGTGGCGGTATCTTCATCGAGTCGCGAGGACCAGCCCTGCACCACCGAGAGGCAGTGCCACTTGCCCATCCAGCCGTGCAGCATGGCGCTGTCGGGCACGCGCTCGATCACCTCTTCGAGGTAAGTCTGGGACTTGGCGAAGCTCTGCACCGAGAGGCGGTGCATGAGGGTGATCGCGCTCATCAGCAGAGCGTGGCTATCGACATCGGGCAGCGGTGCGGTGGCGGCGAGGTCGAGCGAGGTATCCATCACCGCGCGGCCGATCTCGCCGGCGAGACCGCCGACCAGATCATCGCCGCCGCGCAGGAAATCGGCCAGCGAGCTGGACATCTCGCGGGTCCAGCTGATGCGGCCTGTCTTGATGTCGATGAAATCCGCGTTGAGCATGATGTGGTCGCCCTGGGTGCGGTAATTGCCCGCGACCACGTAATCGGCATCGAGCTTTTCGCGGATCTCCTCCAGCGCCACCGAGCGGGCATCGAGGGTGCGGCAGGAGAGGTGGGAGATAACATCGAGCATGTGGCTGCGGGAGAGCGAGCGCGAGATCTCCTCGGAGATCATGTCGCCCAGCTGCACCGGCCCCTGATAACCGCGGGCGGTAGCGAAGGGCAGGATGGCGATGGAGGGTTGCAGGTGCAGACCGCGATTGAGGATCTCCTGCGCGACCCGGCCGGGCCGTGTGCGGGCAACGGCGGACAGCATGGTGCGGTTGCTCTTGCGCTGGGTCTGAATCCACTCCTCGAAGCCATCCTCGGAAATCTCGGTGCCTTCGAGAAAGTCGCCATCTTCCAGCGTGCCGGTGATGCGGATGCGCTCGAGGTGCAGCCGGACTTCGGAGTTATTGACCTCGAAGAGGTCGACGAAATCCTCGCCGAAGAGGTTGCGCAGGTCGGTCAGGGCGCGGCGCAGCGAGGCACGGCCGTGCTCGTGGCCGGAGCGGCCCCAGAGCATGTCTTGCAGCCAGGCGCGGGTGCGTGTGCCTTCGGGCGCGGTGGCCAGCATGGCCAGCATGGCGCGGATCTTGGTGGAGCGGACGCGGATTTCGTCGCCGTCTTCCCAGGAGAGGGCGAACACCCCGAAGAGGCGGATGCAGATCACCCGGACCTCGTCAGTTTGTGGCTCCTTCTGCGCCTGAGTCATGAAACTCCCCCATGGCAATGACCCTACGTTAACCGGCTTTCCGAATTGGGGAAGCCCGCTTCACGCTTTATTCACGTTAGCCGAAAACGGGTGCCAGAGCGAGGTTTTGCGCCTTGCCTCTGGCGCTCGGGGGCGGCTTGGGGAAAGGTGCGCGCATGATGGATGAAAGCGAGAGTGCGCATGCCGCGCGTGCGGCGATGCGGGGTGAGGCGGAACTGATTTTCCGCGCAGGGATTGCGGCGGCCGATCCGGGCGCGGCGGTGGCACGGGCGCTGGAGGCGGAGGGCTGGCAGGGCCGGTTCGTGATTGCAGTGGGCAAGGCGGCCCCGGCGATGATGCGCGCCGCGCTGGAACGGGTCGGCCCGGTGGAAGCGGCGCTGGTCGTGACCAACCCGGAGAACGCGGTGGAGGTGCCGGGGGCGGAGGTGATGATCGCCGCTCATCCGGTGCCCGACGCGGGCGGCCTCGCGGCAGGCGAGGCGGTGCTGGAGATGCTGGCGCGTGCGGGCGAGGGCGAGCGGGTGCTGGCGCTGGTTTCGGGCGGCGGCTCGGCGCTGCTGCCTGCGCCGGTGGAAGGCCTGAGCCTTGATGACAAGGCGGAGGTCAACGCCGCGCTGCTCGCCTCGGGTGCGGATATTCACCAGATGAACCTCGTGCGCCAGCAGCTCTCACGGCTGAAGGGCGGCGGCTTCTTGCGGGCGGCGGCTCCGGCGGAGGTGCGGGCGCTGGTGCTCTCGGACGTGCTGGGCGACGACCTCTCGACCATCGCCTCGGGGCTCACTGCGCCGCCGAGCGGCAGCCGTGAAGAGGCCGCCGAGATGTGCCGCAGCCTCGGGATCTGGGAGCGCCTGCCGGAGCCAGCCCGGCGGCATCTGGAACGACAGGCCGATGCGCCGCCTGCGCTGCCGGTGGCGCAGAACGAGATCATCGGCTCCAACGGTGTCAGCGTGATGGCGATGGAACGCGCCGCGCCGGGCGCGCGGGTGGTGCTGGAGCCGTTGGAAGGCGATGTGGAAGAAGCCGCCCGCGCGGTGATTGCGGCGGGCGAGATGGGGCCGGGGATCACGCTGTTCGGCGGTGAGACCACCGTGAAGCTCTGCGCCGAGCCCGGCATGGGCGGGCGCAACCAGCAACTGGCGCTGAAAGTGGCGGAGCTGGCCGATTGGCCGGGCGAGTGGGTGTTCCTGTCCGGCGGGACCGACGGGCGCGATGGCCCGACGGACGCCGCGGGGGGCATGGTGGACCACGGCACGCGGGCGCGGCTGGCGGCGGCGGGCAAGTGCGCGGGGGAGTACCTCGCGCGCAACGATGCCTACTACGGCCTCAAGCTGACGGGCGATCTGCTGATGACGGGCGGGACCGGCACCAACGTGGCCGATCTTCAGGTGCTCATCCGGCGCGAGCCGGGCAAGACCAGCTTCTGACGCCGCTGGGTGGATTACTCGCCTTCGTGGCCTTCAGGGCCGGTGTCGATCATCCAGCCGCCGGGGCCAGCAACGCTGTCGGGCAGGAAGTGCGACACGGTGTAGAGAATCTCGCGCAGCAGGACGCAGACGAGAAAGGCGGAGATCACCTGTCCAACGGTGATGGTGGTCAGAAATTCCATTTCGGGTTCCCCTGATGACGTGAAGGTAAACTCCGGGTCAATTGGGGCAGAAACGAGACAATCGCGCGACAGCGGGTGGGCATTTTCACCCTGACGGCGAGTTGACGTTGGGTCATGTTGTGTGGGGTGGCCCCGAACGGGGCTTCGGGGTGCCGCGCGCGAGGCGTGGGGCGCCATCCCGGCCCCCTGTGATGAGGGCCGGGATGGGGTTTGCCGGTTAGGCCAGCTGGTAGTCGAACGCTTCGTCTTTCACGTCGACGGTCACCGACTTCAGCTCTTCGCCGCCCACGGCCTTGGTCAGGATCGCGCGGGACAGGTCGGGCAGGATGGTTTGGGTGATGATGTTGTCGATCATCCGGCCGCCCGAGTCCGGGTCGTTGCACTGGCTGACGATGTGGTCGATCACGGCATCGGTGTAGGTCATGGTGGCGCCGTGGTTGGCGCGCACGCGCTTCACGATGGACCCGATCTTCAGCTTGGTGATCATTGCCAGCACATCCTTGCCGAGCGGGTAATAGGGGATGGTCACGATCCGGCCGAGCAGTGCAGGCGGGAACACCTCGAGCAGGGAGGGCTTGAGGGCATCGGCCAGTGCCTCGGCATCGGGCCGAGCCTCGCCCTGCTGGCACATGTCCATGATGACATCGGTGCCCGCGTTGGAGGTGAGCAGGATCAGGCAGTTCTTGAAATCGATCGAGCGGCCCGAGCCATCCTCCATGTGGCCCTTGTCGAAGACCTGGAAGAAGAGTTCATGCACGTCGGGGTGGGCCTTTTCGACCTCGTCGAGCAGCACCACGGAGTAGGGCTTGCGGCGCACCGCCTCGGTGAGCCTGCCGCCCTCGCCGTAGCCGACGTAGCCCGGAGGCGCGCCTTTGAGAAGGGCGACGGTGTGGGCCTCCTGATACTCCGACATGGCGATGGTGATGATGTTCTGCTCGCCGCCGTAGATCGCCTCGGCAAGCGCCAGCGCTGTCTCGGTCTTACCCACGCCGGAGGGGCCGGCGAGCATGAAGACACCGATGGGCTTGCCCGGATTGTCGAGCTTGGCGGTGGAGGTCTCGATGCGCTTGGCGATCATCTCCAGCCCGTGATCCTGCCCGCAGACGCGCTCCTTGAGGCGGTCGGCGAGGGTGAGGATGGCCTGCACCTCGTCGGCCACCATGCGGCCAACGGGGATGCCTGTCCAATCGCCGACCACGGAGGCGACGGCCTGATAATCGACGTGGGAGTAGATCATCCGGTCGTCGGCATCGCGGGCGTCGAGCTCGGCCACCTTGGCGGCAAGGGCCTCGCGCAGTTTGGCGGCGTCGTCGCCGGTGGCGGGCGCGGCGTGCTCGGGCGCGATCTCGACCGGCTCGGCGGGTGCGGCCTCTTCGGGGGCATCACCCTCGGCCTCGGCGGCCTCATCGGCGGCGTCTTGCGCGGCGTGGGCCTCTTCGGGGGTGGGGGGCACTTCGCCGGGTTTGTCGACCGGCAGTTCAGCGGAGCCTTCGCCGGTGAGCTGGGCGCGCAGCTCCAGCACCTCTTGCACGATGGCCTTTTCGTCCTCGTACATCTTTTCGGCGGCGGCGAGATCGGCCTTGGCCTTCTCGATTTCTTCCAGCACCTCGGCCTTGCGCTCTTCGGCGGTCTCGCCCAGCTCGGACTGGCGCTCCTTGCCCAGAAGCTCGGCCTCGAACTTGGCGATGGTCGCCTTGAGGTCGGCCACGCGGGCGGGGGTGGTGGACTGGCTGATGGCCACCCGGGCGGAGGCGGTATCGAGCAGGCTCACGGCCTTGTCGGGCAGTTGCCGCGCCGGGATGTAGCGGGCCGAAAGCTGCACGGCGGCGACGATGGCCTCGTCGGAGATGCGCACCTTATGGTGGTTTTCCATCGGCGACATGATCCCGCGCAGCATGTAGCAGGCGCGCTCGATATCGGGCTCATCGACGGTGATGGGCTGGAAGCGGCGGGTGAGCGCCGGGTCTTTCTCGAAATACTTCTGGTACTCCATCCAGGTGGTCGCGCCGATGGTGCGGAGCGTGCCGCGGGCCAGCGCGGGCTTCATCAGGTTGGCGGCATCGCCGGTGCCTGCCGCGCCGCCTGCGCCGATCAGCGTGTGGGTCTCGTCGATGAAGAGGATGATGGGGGTGGCGGAGCCCTGCACCTCGTCGATGAGCTGCCGGAGCCGCTGCTCGAACTCGCCTTTCATCGAGGCGCCGGCCTGCATGAGGCCCATGTCGAGGCTCATCAGGCGGTTGCCCTGAAGCTGCGGCGGCACGTCGCCCGAGGCCAGGCGTTGGGCGAAGCCCTCGACCACGGCGGTTTTGCCCACACCGGCCTCGCCGGTCAAAATCGGGTTGTTCTGGCGGCGGCGCATCAGCACGTCGATGATGTTGCGGATCTCGTCGTCGCGGCCCACGATCGGGTCCATCTTGCCGGAAGAGGCCTGCGCGGTGAGGTCGACGCAGTAGCGATCCAGCGCGGTGGTGCCGGTGGAGCCGCCTTCGGCCCCGCCACCGCCGCCGCCGGAGGAGGACAGACCGGAGCCGTCCATCGGGCGCTGGTCATCTTCTTCCGACAGGGCCCAGACGCCGCGGGCGTCGTTCACCATCGTCTCGACGTTCAGCCCGCCGAGGGTGGGGGAGCATTCCTTGAGCGCGCGCAGCAGCTCCTTGCTCTTGAGGGTCGCCACAAGCAGGTGGCCGGTGCGGATTTGCGGCTCGGCGAAGAGCAGGGTGCCGTAGTGCCAGCCGCGATCCAGCAGGTCGATCACGCCCTCGGCGAAGCCGGGCATCTCGGTGACGTTCTTGCGATACTCGTCGATCTTTTTCTGCAGTTCGCCCAGCACCTTGGAGCGGTCGATGCCGTAGTTCTCGAGCGAAACCGAGATGTCGCTCTTCTGGTTGGCAACCATGTGGAAGAACCAATGGGCCACCTCGACGTTGCGGTTGCCCTCGGAACGCGCGTGGCGGTGGGCTTTCATGAAGGCGTCGTAGCCGGTGCGGTTGAGCTTGCCGGCGACTGTTTCGAGGCTCACGTCTGACATTTTTTCCGTCCCTGTCTTAAATGCTTGTCTTGTTACTCGGTTTGAATGCTGCCGATCACAGCCTGATGAAGGCTGAACCGGGCGTCTGAAACATAATCGTCCGCACTGGTGCCCTTGTCGTCGGCCTTTAGCGGCGTCCAGGTGGTGTAGCCCAGCCGCCCCTTGGTGCCGAGCTGCGCCTTGGGGCACAGCGGGCGAGGCAGGGCGAGTTCGACATCGAAATCTATCTGCTCGCCCAGGTAAAACCTTACCATATCGGCGAGCCGTTCAAACATGTCTCCGCCGGGCAGGAAGCTCTCGTAACTGTCGAGTGCCTCGGTGCGGATTTCGATCACCGCCTTGTCGTTGATCGAATAGACCCGGCGACCGGCGTAGGTGTTGCGCCCGAGGTCGGCGCCCTGCTGGCCGATGCGCGACAGGTCGCTCTCCTCGAACTCCAGCCAGATGCCCTCGCGCTCGCGGATCTTCACATCGACGCCGAGCACGCCCTCCAGCACCTGCTGGAGCCGTTTGGCGGATTTGACCCGGCTCGCCATGACCCCGGCGAAGGGCAGCTTGGCGATGTCTGGCACGCGGTCGCGGTCGCGGTAGGGCGCTGTGCCGATGCCGATCATGGAGCCGACATAGGCGGCGAAGCGATCCTCTTCCGGGCGGTCGAACTGGGCGATGGGGCGGGCATCGGCCCATGTGCGGTGGAAGAGCTGGAGGAAGCGGGTGGCGAAGATATCGGCGAAGCGGACGAAGGCATCGTCGCCGGCCTCCTGCCAGCGCATCGCCTCGACGGTGGTGAGGATGGGCAGCGGCCCCTGCGGGCCGAAGAAGCCGAGGAACTTGGTGCGCAGGCGCGGGACTTCGCCCTCGCGGACCTCGAAGGCCTTCACGTTGGAGGCGGGAAAATCGAGAAACGGGTCTTGCCCGACATCGACGATTTCCTGCGCCAGAACCTGGCTGCGGCCGATGCGGGGCTTGTCCGGGTACATCCGCTCCAACTCGCGCAGGAGGGCGTGGATGTTGAACCGGTAGGGCTCGGCCTCAAGCATGTCGCGCCGGGTGCGGGCCTCTTCCAGCGGCAGGGGGGCCTCGTCGCCGGAGGTGTCGTCTTTCGCCTTGGCGCTCACAGCAGCGGCCCGGTGCCGGAGCGGGGCGGAAAGCGCATCACTTCGCCGCGGCTGTCGGAGACGAGCACGGTCTCGGTGAAGCTGTTCATGTGGGCGTAATCGGCAAAGAACCGGTCGAGCACGGCGCCGAGCAGCATGATACCGGTGCCCTCGAAGGCGCGCTCGTCGAACCGCAGGGTGACCTCGGTGCCGCGGGCGGCGTGGTAGCCATCTTCCCGGCGGAGCGAGCGGGTGATCGGGCGGGAGCCGATGCCGGTGATGCCGCGGATCTGCCGCTCGGTGACGGAGTCGCCGATGTCGGAGAAGAGTCCGAGAAGCTCGCGCAGGCCCCCGGCCGGGTCTTCGGCATGGCGGTCCTTGAGGCCGAGCTGGTTGAAGCTCAGCAGGTTCACCAGCCGCCACATGACCTCGCCGTGGTGGCCGATGCGGGGATCGTTGTGATCGAGATCGGCGATGGAGGCGCGGGGCGGGGTGGGGCCGGAGATGCAGGCCAGCGGCACGTTCACATCGTCGGTCAGCCGGAAGTCGACCTGGCTCTGGCCGATGGGCAGCTGCTGGACGAGGTGCCGGTTGGAGCAGAGCGCGATGACCTGAAGCCGCTGCACGCGCTCCTCGTCATCCAGCCCGGCGGGCTCGTAGATGCTGAGGTAGGTCTCGGTGCCGACGTAATCGCCGCCGAAGCCGAAGCGCCGCTCTTTCTCGGTCAGGCGGCGGGGCTTGCGGGTGTGGTTGTAGTACAGCGCATCGGCGGGGCGCACCTCGCCGTCGGGCTGGGAGTAGAGCCGGTTGACCTCGACCTTTTTGCGCATGCCGGGGTAGTGGGCGTAGACCTCCTTGATGCGCTGGACCTCGTAGTTCACCGAGGGGCTGGAATCCGGCACCACGAGATATTCGTTGAACTTGGGGTCTGGGCGCACGCGGGAGCAGCGCTCTTCGAAGAGGTTCACGGCGGGCGCGGAGTAGAGGCGGAAATTGCCGGGCTCGATGAGGGCCGCCAGCTTGGGCTGGCTCTTGGAGAACTCGATGAGCACGTCGAACATGGGAGCGGGGATGCGGGCCAGCAGGCGCTTGAGGCCGCGCATCCGGAAGCCGAGGAACTTTTGCGGCAGAATCCAGTATTCGCGCAGGTGCGAGAAGCCCTCGAAGATCTTGTCTTCCTCGGGGAAGAGCCGCTCATCCTCGCGGAAGCCGACCTGCTCCAGAAAGCCGGGCGGGCAGGGCAGGAACACCGGGTCGCCCGAGCGGTCGAGGTAGCGCAGGGTGATGCGGCAGGTGTCTGCGAAGAGCTGCTCGTAGAGCGCGACCATATCGGCGCGGGGGCCGTTGAGATAGACCGGCAACTCGTTACAGAGCACCTCGTTGACCAGCGCGGGCTTGTCGCCCTTCTTGGGCGGCAGCTCGGGGTCGCGCTCGGAGTTGTCGGTGCGGCGCACGAGGCGGAGGCGCAGGCCCGCCGCCGTCTGGCGCATCACGTCGATGCCAAGCGCTTGCATCGGGCCGGGCGAGGGCATGTAGGTGGCGGTATCCAGCTCCAGCGGCCAGAGCGTGAGCGGGGCCGAGAGGCGGAAACGTGCGGAGACGCGCTGCTCGCGCTCGACATAGGTGGCATCGAGATAGGAGCCGGCCTTGAAGCCTTCTCCCTTGATCAGATCCTTCTCGGAGAAGTCCGGCTTGGCCTGCACGATCATCGCCGAGGGCGTGGGCGCGAGGTAGTCGGGCATCAGCTGTTCGAGCAGGGCGTTGGTGAAGGTCTCGAACTCGCCCTGAATGGCCAGCTGGACCCGCGCGGCCATGAAAGCGGTGCCCTCGAACAGCCCGGCGAGGCCGGGATCGAGCTTGTCTTCGGTCAGCCCGCCAAGGCGCTCGGCGATGCCCGGATACTCCTCGGCAAACTCCTTGGAGCGCTCGTAGAGCACGGCGAGTTCGCGGTTGTAGGCATTGAGGAATTCGCGGTTCATCCGGCGCCTTCGATATTGGAAAATTTCATCTTGCCGGAGCCTACGTCGATCTCGGCGACGAATTCGAGCGGAATATCCACCGGCTTGCAGGCCATTTCGGCGTTGATATCGAACATCAGCTTCTGGTTCACGTCGTCGAATTCCTCGCGCAATTGCACATCCATGCTTTCAGGCACGAAACGCGGCTCGTGGTTGAGCAGGGCACGGGCCAGTTGCTGGGGCACGCGCTGCACGCGAATGTCTTCGGACGTGAGGTTGGAGAGGTCGACGACGCCGTAGTTGAGGATCGACTTCTGGACGTAATCGAGATCATCCACATCCATGACGGCATCGAGGTTGATGGTGTTGGCGAGTTGCACGAGATCGAGCTCGAGGTTGCGCTTGAGCTGGGCCTCATTGGCGCCGCGGCGACGCACGGCGGCGCGGTCTGTCAGCACACGCTGACCATCCTGGTAGGTGGTGCCGTCGATCTTGGCATCGCGCGCCCGATGGGCCTCGCGGAAGGCATACATGATCGGGATCTGGAGCTGCTGCTTGGAGTCGCGTGCCATGGGCGCCAGGGGTCCTTGCCAGAGTGCTGAAATCGGCTCGCCCGGAAAACCGGCCCGGACGCAGCGTCAACGATAGCGGGCAGGGGGCGGGCCGTGAAGGGGGAAGGGGGCGGAGAAATTTGTGAAAAGCGTGTGAGACCTGTTAAATCGCGGGCGGTGAATGAGGCGCAAGATGGCGAGCCAAGTGTTTGAATGCAAGGGGTTTCGCGCCAAGCGTGCCGCCCACGCCGCGACCGGAAAAAGCGAAAGGGGCGCATCGCTGCGCCCCTTTGCAAACTTTCCGAGCGGGCCCGCAGGCCCGGCCTGGCGTGAGGATCAGGCCTCGGCGCCGGTGGCCACGTTGTAGCCGGCGGTGGTGGTACCGGTCTCGGTGCCATCCTCGGCCTGGATTTTGTACTCGCAGTTGATCTGACGGTAGTTCAGCGAGAAGCTCTCGGTCATCTGGTCGTTGCCGCCGCCGGCACCGCCGAAGCTCTGCGACGTCACGATGGCGTCGGTCAGCTTGATGGTGAAGTAGGGCATCGGCTTGCCGCCGGTGGCCTTGGTGGCGTGCACGTCAACCGTGGCGTAGTGCTGGCCGAGGCACAGCTTCTTCATCAGGTCGGTGGAGCACTTGTCGGTCAGCTTGGTGGCCATCAGGTCACCCATGGACACTTTGCCCGAGCCGCCGCCGCGACCGGTGTGCATGGTGCCGGACTGCGAACCAGAGAAGGACATGGAGAGCAGGTCGATCCAGCCTTCGTAGCCTTCGACCACGCATTCGCCGTCAACACCATCGAGTTTCATGTAAAGAGCGGTAGCCATTAGTTGATCTCCTTGTGGTTACCTTGTGGAAGCAAATAACTTGCCGTTTTTAAAATAAAGACCGGTAATGCTCGGTCCTTACTGAGATGGGAAGCGGGGCCTCCCGTTGCAAGGTTCCCCCACACATTTTTTTTACGAAATCGTGAGGGAACCGAACGGGCCCTGCAAAAACAGGGCCCGAAACGCTTGAAAGTGGATCAGCCGCCGGAGGGCAGGCGCGAGACGAGGCTCATGCCGATGTCCATGCCTTCCATCTGGAAGTGCGGACGGAGGAAGAACTTGCCCATGTAATACCCGGGGTTCTCCTCGTCGGGGACGATCTTGATCTCGGCGCCAGCGAGCGGGCGCTTGGCCTTGGCGGTCTCGGAAGAGTTCTTGGGGTCGCCGTCGATATACTGGGCGATCCAGTTCTTGAGGTCGCGCTCGAGCACGGCCTCCTCCTTGGTGGAGCCGATCTGGTCGCGCACGATGCACTTGAGGTAGTGCGAGAAGCGCGACACCGCGAAGATGTAGGGCAGGCGGGAGCTGAGGTTGTCAGCCGCCGTTGCCTCGGGATCCACGAAGCTCTTGGGCTTGTAGAGCGACTGGGCGCCGATGAAGGCGGCCTTGTCGGTGTTCTTGCGGTGCACCAGAGAGATGATCCCGGCCTTGGAGAGCTCGCCCTCGCGGCGGTCGGAGATGGCGATCTCGGTGGGGCACTTCTGATCGGTGGAGCCGTCGCCGGTGTCGAAGGTGTGGGTCGGCAGGTTGATCACCTCGCCGCCCGACTGCACGCCGCGTATGCGGACGGTCCAGCCATACTCCTTGTGCGCCCGGGCGATGTTGGCCGCCATCGCGTAGGAGGCGTTCATCCAGGCGAACTTCTTGCCCTCGTGGCCGTCGGTCTCTTCTTCGAAGTTGAAGGCCTCGACCGGCAGGCTGTTCTGGCCGTAGGGCTCGCGAGCCATGACGCGCGGGGCGGTCAGGGCCACGTAGCGGGAGTTTTCGCTCTCGCGCAGCGACTTCCAAGCGGCGTAGTCCGGGGTCTCGAAGATCGAGCCCAGGTCGGCCGGCTTGTTGAGGTCGTTCCAGGTGTCCATGTTCAGCAGGCCGGGGTCGGCTGCCGAGATGAAGGGTGCCATGGAGGCGGCGGCGATCTTGCCGAGGTCACGCAGCAGGCGCACGTCGGCGGCGGAGTGATCGAAGTAGTAGTCGCCGATCAGCGCGCCGTAGGGCTGGCCGCCGAGCTGGCCGAACTCGTGCTCGTAGATCTGCTTGAACAGCGGGCTCTGGTCCCACTTGGCGCCGGGGAAGGAGCGAAGCTCGCGCTCGAGTTCCTTTTTGGAGACGTTCAGCACCTTGATCTTCATGGTCGCGTCGGGCTCGGAGTTCATCACCATGTGATGCAGCCCGCGCCATGCGCTTTCGATCTGCTGGTAGCCCTCGTGGTGGATGATCTCGTTGACCTGCGTGGTCAGCTTGGCGTCGAGCGCCGCGATCATCTCATCGACGGTGTCGAGGATGTCTTCCTTGATCACGGTGCTGTCGGCCAGCGCCGTCTTCACGAGCGTGGACACCGCGTTTTCCACCTCGGTGGCGGCGGTGTCGGAGCGGGGTTTGAAGTTTTGCTTCAGCGCGGCGGAGAAGGCATCGAGTTCATTGACTTCACCACCTGCGGCGCCGGCTTCCTGTTGGGCTTCGGTTGCCATGTGTCTGGTCCCTGTCTTTGGTCTGGTGCCGGGCGGGCGACCCTTGCCTGGTCGCGACCGCCCGCAAGGTTACGGGGCGGGGCGGGGGGCTCAGGCCTCCTCGCCACCTTCCTCGTTGTCATCGTTGATGTCGGCGCGCTTCTCGGCGAGCAACTTCATCAGGTCGGGATCGTCGAGCAGCTTGCGGAGCTGGTCCTGCGCGCCGGACTTGCCGTTCATATAGCGCTGGAGGTTGGCCAGCTCGTCGCGGGCATCCAGCAGCTTCTTGAGGGCGGGCACCTGCTTGGCGATCTCGCCGGGGTCGAGGTCGGCCATCTTCTTGAAGTTGAGCGACACGCCCAGCTTCTCGCCGTCCTCGTCACCGAGCTTGTTGTCGACGTTGAAGGACACGCCGGGGGCGACGGCCTCCATGTAGTCGTCGAAGTTTTCGGTATCGACCTGGGTGAACTTGCGCTCGGCCATCGGGTCTTTCTCGACTTCGGAGGCGTTGCCGGAGAGGTCGGCCATGACGCCCATCACGAAGGGCAGCTCAACGTTCTTTTCGCTGTCATACGGGTCTTCGTAGGCGATCTGAACCCGGGGCGGGCGGTTGCGTTTGATGAATCGGGTTGCTGAATCAGCCATGTGAAAATCTCCCTAATACTTAAGCAATTGAAGCCACGTGGCCCCTGCTTTGTCAAATGTTTTGCCCCCGCGGAAGGGGGGTGGCTGACCGTGCGTCAGCCGGGTTGGTCCATGTGTTGGAACAGGTCACTGAGTATCGACGAAAAATCCCGGTTGAGGTAGGTTTTGGCCTTGAAGAGCAGCACCGGGACCGGGCTGGAGGGCTCGGTCTGGCGGAAGAAGTTTTCGACCGCGGAGATCAGCGCGGCGGCCTGCTCGCGGTTCTCGCAGACGACGGGTTCGGCGGGGCCGGTATCGATTGGCACGGTGCCCGCCGGCATCTCGTAGGAGGCGAGTTGGGACAGCTTGCCGAAGTCGAGCATGAAGCCCTCCTTCGAGCCGAAATCGACAATCGCGTTGTTCGACATGCCGGGCAGCAGGGTTTGCAGCGCCTCGGTCAGCGGCTTGCCGAAGAGGTCCTGGGCCTGACGAATCAGGAGCAGGGCAGGGGCGGAGGGCTCGACGGAGGCAAAGTAGGCCTCGATCGCCTCAAGCGCGGCCTTGGCGGTGGCGTGGTTGGGCACCGGGCCGACCATGACAGGCGGGCCGGACGACACGCGGGCGCCGGCACCGGAGACGGCCACGGGGGCGCCGCCCTCTTCGCCACCGGCCATTTCGCCTTCGGCGCCCTCTTCGGCTCCGGCGGCATCATCGGCACCGCTGCCGGCAAGGTCGGGGCGGGCCTCGTTGAAGAGCTGGAGCATCTCGCGCAGCACTTCCTCGAGATTGTCGAACTGGGGTGCGAAGGCGCCGCTGTCGGCCACCATGCACGCGCTCTTCATCGCGGCGCAGGCGGCCTGCGCGCCGGTCAGCGCGGCATAGATCTTGTCGACCTCGCCAGCATTGTCGGCGCTTTGCAGGGCGGTCATGATCGCGCCCGCATCTGCGGCGGCCTTCTCGGTGCCGCGGGGCTCCTTGGCGCCGGTCGCCAGCTGGTAGTCGCGGAAGGCGAAGCGGCCCGCGCGGCGGTCTTCCAGCAGGGGGGCGTGCTCCAGCGGCATGACCACCTGGCCCATCTCGTTGAGCAGTTCGATCGCGTTGCGGCGCTCGGTGGCGTCGCCCTCGTCGATCTTGGGGTTCACATCGGCCCAGTAGCGCTCCAGCAGGCCCTGCATGGCCTGAACGCAGTCGGAAAAGCCGACGATGCGCCCGGAGAGGATCTGGAACTGGGCCTGAAGCGACAGCAAGCGGAGGCAGCGGGTGCGCTCCAACAGCTTGTCCATCGCCGCGACTTCTTTCTTGATGTCGATGTTCTTGCGGTCGAAGACCTCGCCCGTCTCTGCGCTGACGATGTAGCGCATGGGCACCTTGTCGATCGCCTCGAAGTAATACTCGATGTAATCGTCGTCGTCTTCGAGCAGCAGGTCGGGGCCGCAGGGCTGATCTTCGGAAATCGGCTCGAAGAGGTTGTCGTAGCGCATCTGTGTTCCCGTGGGGCTTCCCGTTGAGTGGGCCTTAAATCGGGGCGCCCTCGCGGGGAACCCTGCATCGTTCGGCGGCGATACTGACCCGATAAGACCCGGAGGTCACTCAAAAAATTTCGGCACGCGGCCGGTTAAACGAAATTTTCACCATAAAGAAACGCCGCCCCGGTGGCGGGACGGCGCTGAACTGTGACGCTGCGGCATGGCCCGCGCGATAACGGCCCGCGCTTTTACTGAAGATCGATCCGCAATTCGACGCGGCGGTTCTCCGGGTCCATCGGATCGTCGGTCCGGGGGGTGGTCTCGCCGAAGCCCATGGCCGAGAGCCGCTCTTCGGTCACGCCGAGGCTCACGAGGTAGGCCTGAACGGCGGCGGCTCGGTCCTCGGAGAGGTTGCCGTTGTACTTTTCGGTGCCGCGCGCATCGGTGTGGCCCTCGATCATGAAGCGGGCCTTTTTGAGGCGCTCGTCTTCAAAGGCCTGAGCCACCACGGCGAGGGTCTCTTTCGCCTGGTCGGTCAGCTCGGCGCTGTCGAGTTCGAAGTTGATCATCATGTCCATGCCCTTGGGCTTGGGCGGGGCACATTCTTCGGCGGTGCCGATGCAGATGCCGCGGTTCAGGCCCAGGTCGGCGCTGTCGACGAGAAAGTTCGCGACATCGTCGGCGGAGTAGGGGGTGGAGGACTGGGCGCTCGCAGCAAGCGCGGAGGCTGCCACCAGAGCAGAAGAGAGGAGCAGGTTGCGCATTGAAATCACCGTTTGTGTCAAAATCCGTAGCGTCAACCTATGAATTCAGGGCCATTTTGTCAAGGAAAGGCCCTGAATTTAACGGTTTTGTCACGTTGGCCGGAGCGGCTAGAAACGCCGCTCGCGAGAGGCCGAAGTTACTGATTTTCGGTCTGTTCCATGACGTCGTCGTAGCTCTCGGAGAAGTAGGCGAGGAACACGTCGAGCATGCCGTTGTCGTAGGGGTGCGTCTTGGCATCCCAGCGCTCGACGTAGATTTGCCATGCGCGGGCGTCCTTGGACGAGAACCGCCCTGCATCGACCTTATCCTCGACAGACTCGGGGCTCATGTCTTCCAGCAGGCGGGCCAGCGCGGGCTGGAGCGCGGCGTGGACGGCATATTGGTGCATCTTGATGTCGTTGAAGCTCTTCTGCACCGTTTCGGAGCCGCGCATGTAGCCCTGACGGCCTGCGCCGAACATGACCTCGAGCTGCTCCTCGGCGGAGGGCATGAACTTCAGCGGGTTGTTGGCATCGGCGCCGATCATCGTGCGGGAGCCGGATTTGAGGCTCTGCTTGGTGGCGGCGCGGGCCTTCAGCAGGCCGCCCAGTTCACCGACCATGATCCGCAGGGCGCGGCCAATCTCATGGGCCACGGCGCCAGGATCGGGGCCTTCGAAGGCCTTGGGGTTGATCCCGGCACCATCGGCGATGGCGGCCAGAAGGCCGGAGGCATCGCCGACCGACCCGGCCTTGGGCGGCGGGGCGGAGGGGGCCTGCACCGGCGGGGCGGCAAAGGCCTCGGCGGCGGGCGCGGTGGGGCTCACCGGCGGCGCTGCGGCCGGTTGCTGCGGCGGAGGCGCGGGCTGCGGCGGTTGGGATTGCTGCGGCGGGGCAGGCTGCGGTTGTGGCGGCTGCGACGGCGCGGCGGAGGGGCCGGGGCCAAAGGGCGAGCCGGTGGTTTCGGGCGGTTGCTGCTGCGGCGGCGGCGCGGAGGGCGCATCTGCCGAAGGACCGGGGCCGAAGGGCGAACCGGTGGTTTCAGCCTGCGCCGGCTCGGGTGCTTGCGGCGGCGGCGGGGCCCCACCGAAGGGCGAAGCGCTCTCTTCGGCGCTGGGTTGCGGCGGAGGCGGGCTTTGCGGCCGCGCGGAGGGCGCGGGCGCGGCCCCGAAGGGCGAGGCGCTGCCGCCACCTGCGGCGGGGGGCGGGGGCGTGCCGGTTTCGCTGCCGCCGAAATCGGGCAGGTCGATGTGCTGATCGCCGAAGTCGGGCAGGCGCTCGGCCCCGGAACGGGAGGTAAAGTCGCCCTGGCTGGGCGGGGCGGCGCTGCCGCCAACAGACCAGATGTCGCCACCGCCGCCACCGCCGGAGGGTGGTGTATCGAAGCCCGAGGGGCCGGGCTGCGCGGGCGCCGGGGTCTGATAGGCGGGGGCCGCGGCCTCTTGCGCGGCGGCGACCTGCGCCACCACGAGGTAGTGGCCGATCTGGAGCTTGTCGCCCGATTGCAGCTGGTAGGGGCTCTTCACCCGCATCGAGGCGCCGTTCACGAAGGTGCCGTTGGTCGACACGTCATAGAGCCAGTAGGCGCCGTTCTCGTAGCGGATTTCGGCGTGGCAGGACGACACGAAGCGGTTGGGGTCGGGCAGGGTCCAATCCATCGCCGGGTCGCGCCCGATCTCGAACCCGCCCTGGGTGGTCGAATACTCGATCGGCCCGCCATCGGGGAGCGAGGGGAAATTGTCGATGCGAAGGGTAAGGGTCATGATCGGCGCCGCTCGGAATGTGCCCCCTGCGGGAGGCTTGAAATCTATGGTGCCACTAGAGTTACGGCGCAGGTGGGGTTGATGCAAGCCCGCAGGCCCGGAGCAGGCCGGGTGCGCGGCATTTGAGAAACGGCAGTGCGGCGCGCAGAGCGCCTTTGGGATCAATCGCTTGCGCGGGGAGGTTCAGGTAACAGGTGAAGCGGGAAGGCGCAGCTGTGAAGGAGGCGGCGGGCCCGTCCCGGGGCGCGTGGGCGCGCTGCCCGGCCGGTGGCGTGCCGCCGCCTCCAGGGCCGCCTTGACCGGGCATCTCCAGCCTGCCCGGTCTGCGGCAGGTCTCCCTCGAACCGGGGCGCGCCGGCTGCATGGTGGCGGTCTTGGGTGCCGCTTGAGGCCGGCCTGCCGCGCGGTGGCGGCAAGCTCGGGTCACGCCCATCAACTCGTATGATGCCAGCCTGAGCGGCTGGCGCACTGATGCCATTGCGGGCCGCGCCGGAGCGCTGCCTGCGTGTCAGCCCTCTTCGGTGAGCAGGAGTGCCATGCGCACGAAGCGCTGCAGATGCTCGCCGCGGGTCGCAATATCGAACCGGGCAAGGGCAGAGAGCAGCCCGGCGTTCACCGCGCGGGCCGTCAGGAAGGGGGGAGGCGGCACCGGCGGCACTTCCGGCCCAGCCATCGAGCCGGAGGACCAGCCCGCCCCGAGGGCGACCCAGACGCCGGGGGATTTGACCTTGGCCTCCATCGCCGCATCGAGCGCCTTGTAGCGCTTGTCTTCATCGGGGTCGCCGACCCATGTGGCGGCCAGCGCCAGCATGTCGAGATCGGCCTGCTCCAGCTTGTCTTCGATCTTCTTGAGGCATTCATGCCCCCACCACACGGCAAACCGGCGGGGCAGGACATAGGCGCAATAGGTCAAGGCCTCTTCGGGCGTGTCGCCCTCGGCCAGTGCACCGATGAAATCAACCGAGGAATGACCGTTGGGACGTGCGGTCACGTCCTCTTCGATCTCGGGGATCGCGTCATACAGCTCCTGTGCCACCTCGAAACGCAGGTTTTTGCGTTTCGGGGTGTCGGTGGTGCCGGCAATGACCGTCTTTTGAGAGGAGTCCCCCACGTGCCGAATCCTTCCGGTCCTTAGTTGATCTTAACCAGTGCGGCCTGAATCGTCATCAGTCCGCCTGCCTTGTGGGTCGCCATTGCGCCGCCGTTGGTGGTCAGGTTGGCCGAGGCGTTCACGTCGATCATCGGCGCGCTGAGCTTGATCGACGCCGGATCGATGGTGATCGACGAGGCGCCGACGGTCAGCTTGATCTTGGTCAGCGAGTTGATCTCGATGTCCTGCTGGCCGTTGATCGTTGTCTTCTTGAAGATCTCGACACCCCAGTTGCCCATGATGTTGAGGCTGTCGTCCTTGTCGATGTTGGTTTCGCGGTTCTTATTGACCGTGCGGTTCTCGTCACCCTTGATCAGGTAGGTGTTGTCCTTGTCGATCGTGTGGGTTTCTTCGCCGTGGACGGTGCGGGTCTCGTTGCCGCCGATGGTGGTGGTGCGGTTGACATCGACCTCGCGGCGCTCGTCGTTGAGCACCTTGGTTTCCATGTCGTATTGCGCGTGCTGGCGGAACAGCTCGTCGCCCTTGGTGTCGTTGAACACCAGCTCGTTGTAACCGCCGCCGCCCAGGGTGGAGTTGGACTTGATGCCGTTCCAGTTCTTGTCGCCGGGCTGCTCGTAGGGCGGGGAGTTGTCCCCGTTGTAGACGCAGCCGGTGACCACGGGTTTGTTGGGGTCGCCCTCCAGAAATTCGACGATCACCTCCATCCCGATGCGCGGGATGAAGAGCGTGCCCCATCCGGCCCCGGCCCATGGCTGGGCGACACGGATGCGCATGGAGGATTTCTCGTCATTATTGCCAAGGCGATCCCAGTGGAACTGGACGACGATGCGGCCGAATTCATCCACGTCGATCTCTTCGCCGCTCGCGCCGGTGACGGTGGCCGTTTGCGGCCCGGTCATCCGGGTTTCGGGGGTCTTGCGCTCGGGCACATAGGGCACCGCTGAGGGCGCGAATTCGTAGTTGCCGACGAAGACATGCTCGCCGCCGCCCCCGCCGCCGCCGGAGCGGTAGCCGCCGGTGGAGAAGCTGTGCATGGCGCGGGTGCAGATATACTCCTCGCCCAGCAGGCTCTCGTCCTGATGCTCGCCGCCGAGGGTAAAGCGCATGCCCGAGGTCAGGCTGATGCAGTCGCCAGTGGCGGTGTGGTGCTTGTCGCGGGCGCGGAACTGTTCGGAGCGGACGCGGGCATAGGTCGAGCCCTGCCCGCCATCGAGGTAGACGCCGGGATATTCGTAGCTTTCCAGCTTGCCGTATTCGTGCACGGCGTCGCCTTCTTGCTCGCCCTTCATGTTGGCGCTGACGGTCTTGAAGTTGTAATCGGTCAGGGCGACCTTGCCGGTGGTGAGCCGCCGGTGCGGTGTCCACTCCCAGAAGTGCTCTTCGTCATACACATGCTGCCCTTCATGGGGCATGTACTTGCGCTCGTTGGGGGCCAGCTGCTTGAAGCCATCCACACTGTCGGTGATGACCATCTTGTGCGAGCCCTGCTCGTGGGTGAAGAAGTAGTTGACGCCGTAGCGCTCCATCAGCCGGCAGAGGAAGTGGAAGTCGCTCTCGTTGTACTGAACGATGTACTCTTGGTTGATCTGGCCGAGCTCACCGCTGAGTTGCACATCCAGCCCGCCTGCGGCGTCGTAGCCGAAGTCGGAGCAGACCTCGTTGATGATGTCTTCGAAGGTCTTTTCCTGGTAGATTTTGTTGTTCCGGCGCTTCGACATGACCCAGAACCAGGGCCTGAGGGTGAAGCGGTAAGCGTTGCCGGTGTCGCCTTCGCCGGCCCAGCCGCATTCGGTCACGATGCCGTCGAAGTACTTCTTGGCACCATAGAGGTCTTCCAGCTCGACGGTCATATGAGTGCCGAGCAGATCGTCTAGGTTGACGGCGATCTTGCTGTCGTCGGTGACGGCTTCGACGTGATATTCGAAGCATTCGTTGACGGCGTCCATTCCGTCGAACCGGACCAGGCTGAGAGTGTCGAAGGCGAGTGCCGTGTGCAGCTTTCCGAGGCGCTGACTCTGACTATTACTTGCGGTGCTCATCTCGGGGGCTTCCCAGTTTGAATTTTGCGGCGCGACCCACGAAAATACCGGTCGGCTGCCAGAAGGAATAATTGAAATAACGTGATCTCAATGTAGGCAGCGCTACGGGCCCGCGCAAGAGGTTGTGATGAATCCCGGCGTTGCGGCAGGCGGTGCGACGGGTGCCAGGGCCGCGCCGTTTGGGAAAACGCGCTGTAAATGGCTCATCCGCGCCCGAAATCGACAATTTGAGGGGTATTTGTTGCGGCGGGGCAACAAAGCGATGGGGGCATGCCCCAGCGGAAGGCCCCAAGGTGTTGTGGTTAAGATTCACCGTTGTCGCATCACCGGGTGGTGAGTAGTGTCTCGGGCAAGTGCGCGGAGTCCCGCCGAGGTGGGCGGTGAATCGCGCCGAGAATTTGAAGGCGAGAGGACATATTCCCATGCGCAGCGTTTTCCGCACCCCGAGCCCCGAGGCCGCGACTGCAATTACGGCAGGCGGAGCCAGCGACAAACATCGCAAAGCGAAGTTCCTTGCGACCACGGCGGTGGCGACAGCCATTGCGTTGGGTGTCGCGGGGCAGGGGGCCGTCGCGCAAGACACTCTGTTCTGGGATGGCGACAGCACGTCACCCACGACAGCCGATGGCGGCGACGGCGCCTGGACGGAAGGTGGGCTCGATGCGCTGTCGCAGTGGGACAGTGCGGCGAGTGGCGGGGCGAACACGGCGTTCGATGCAGGGGACAACGCCGTCTTTGGTGGCACCCCGGGCACCGTCACAGTAGACGCAGGTGGTGTAGCGGTTGGCGACATCACCTTTGAGGTGGATGGTTATACAGTCGAGGGCGGCGCTATTACCCTCCAGGATGGCGGGGATAGCGCCACCACGATCACCGTCAACACCGGCACCGCGATCATCAACTCCGACATCGATGGCAGCACCAACGGCATTGCCCTGACAACGGCGGGCGCCGGTGATCTCGACTTTGGTGGCGCCAATACGGTCGATACGATTGACGTAACCGGCCCCGGCACCGTGACCATCGCGTCCGGCGGTTCGCTTACCACCGCAGGCACCGCGGCTGATGATGTGGATGTGCAAAGTGGTGCGGCGCTCGACAACCAGGGCACCATCACCTCGGATGTCACCGTGGCCAACGGCGGCTCCTTCACCTCCAGCGGTCTGGTCACCGGCGATATCGTCAACGATGGAAGCGCCAACCTTTCTGGCACCGGCGGCACCGGGGTAGGCGGCGTCGATGGCAGCGTGACCAACCAAGGCACCGGCACGCTGGACATCGCTGGCGGGCTGCAGATCACCGGCGACCTAGAGCAGGACAGCGCCAACGCCATCGACATCGACAACGCGACGCAGGTGGGCACGCTCACGGTGACCTCGGGCACGGTGGATGCCAGCGCGGCGACCCTGACCATCGACACCTCGGCTGATGTGACCGGCACGCTCTCGACCTCGGGCACCGGCGCGATTGATGTGGCGTCGGGTGGCACCACGACCGTCAACAACGGTGGTACGTTGACCCTCGGCGGCTCGGGCACCTCTGCACTTGGCGGCGTGACCAGCGATGGCGCCGTGAGCCAGACCGGCTCGGGCACCACCTCCGCCGAGAGCTTCTCGAACACGGCCAACGGGACGATCACTGTCACCGACGGCACGCTGAGCACGGCCTCGGTGGCCAACTCCAATGCCGGTGAGTGGTTGAACGTTTCGGGCGGCGGTACTTTTGCCTCGACCGCGGATATCGCCAATGCGGGCGAAATCGTCGTGAATGGCGGCCAGGTTGCCGTGAATGCTGGGGCGGGCACCATCCTCAATGTCGGCACGCTGACCCTTGCGGGCGTCAGCGAAGCAAGCGGCGGTGCGACAGGTGAACTCGCCGCGGTGGACGGCAATGTCACCAACAGCACAGGCGGGACCATCACCCTCACCGGGGCGGCGGAGATCACCGGCACGCTCACGCAGAACGGCGGCAACGCGATTGATGTCGATTCCAATCTGACCGTCGGTGCGCTCGACATGGACGATGGCACGGTGAACATCACCAATGGTGCCACCCTGACCTCCACCGGCCAAGTGACGGCGGCGACTGGCACAACCATAGACATCGCGTCCGGCGCGACCTTGGCCACCGATGTGAACGTCTACATCTTCCAAGGCAACTTGCTGAACGACGGCACCATTGATGGCGACGTCATAATGGGGGGCGGCCCCGGCGGCGCTGTTCTCACCTCGACCGGGCTGATCGACGGCACCGTGACGGTGAGTGGTGGGACCACGACCACGATCTCCGGCACTTCGGCGACCACCACCGGGATCACCGGCGACTTGGTGCTGAACACTGGCGCTGGCTTCGCGATGGGTGGCGACCTCGAGGTTGGCGGCGTTACCAATGTGCAAAACGGCGGCTTCACCACGGCGGGTGACCTCACCACGGAGACGCTGGTCATCGGCGGTGGCGGTGGGGCGCCTACGGTCACCGTTTCCGCAGGTGACACGCTGACGGCCACTGACGGAGGGGCTACGGCGATCACCGTCAACTCCGGCCTGCTCGACAACCAGGGCGAGGTGGCAGGCAATGTCACGGTCAATGCGAGCGGCGACCTGACCTCGACCGGCCTCGTGACCGGCGATATCGCCAGCACCGGCGACCTCGATCTTGAGGGCACCGGAGTGGATGGCGCAGGCGGCGGTGCAGGCATTGACGGCAACGTCAGCGCCACCGGCGGCACAGTGGATGTGACCGGCGCTCTCGAAGTCACCGGCACCTTCGACGTTTCGGGCGCGACGACGACGCTTGCGGGCGATGTCACGTCGGGTGGCACGTTGACGCTTGGCGCCATCGAGAACACGACGGGTGGCACCGTTAGCCTGACCTCGTCGTCGGACCTCGGCACCACAATCGATGGGTCCGTGGTGCTTGATGGCGCGATCACGCAGGATGCGGGCGAGACCTTCGAGATCAACGCAACCAACGTGACGATCGGAACCAATTTCGATCAGACCAATGACAGCGGCAGCCTCGTCTTCAACGTCGATCAGCTGACGACCCAGCAGGATCTGACGACCGCGAGTGTGGACTATGACCTCGTGGCCGATGGCGCGACCGTGACCATCGAAGGCGGCACGCCACCGCTCAGCGCGGGCGACCACTCGATCAGCGCGATCAACGGCGGCGCAGTGACGGTGAATGACGAGATCATCGACGTCGCGTCGATCTCCATCACCGAGAACAGCGTGCTGACCGCCAATGCGGATATCACAATCGACACCAATGGTGGCGGCACCGGTGACCTCAGCACCTCGGGCGCCGGCTCCCTGATCATCGCCGATGGCGTGACCGTGACTGCCGAGACCATCAACACCGCCGGCACCGGCGGCGTCAGCGTTGGTGTGGGCTCCAGCCTCGTTGGTGGCGGCAACACCATCAACAACGACACCACGGTGAACATCGCGGCGGGCGGTGACGTGACCGACGTGACCGGAGACATCAACAACGACAGTGTCGCTGGTGCGCCGACCGGCATCTACAATCTCGACGGTGTAGGCTCCACGCTGGAGGCCACCGCCGGGAGCATCAACAACCTCAACGAGGGCGAGATCAACATCAACTCGGCTGGCACCGTCGTGACGGCGGGCACCAACCTGAACCTCGGGGGTGACTCCATCTTCACTGTTGGTGCTGGCAACGACGTGACCGTGTCGGTGGGCGGCACCATCGAAGTGAACGGCAACGGGCTGCTCGACAACGATGGCACCTTTACCGCCACGGGCGAGACGATCAATGTTTCCGGTACCGGCGTCATCGACCATGACGGCGCGGGCTTCACCGCCGGGACGGTGAACCTGACCGACTCCGGCGAGATGACGAGCAATGGCCCGGCCACGGTGGACACGCTTACGCTCAATGGCGGCGGTGCATCACTGACCGTAGAGGGCGATACCTTCGAGGTCACAACCTCGGCGACCAATACCGACGGCACCGTGACCATCAGCGGCGGCGAGCTTTCGGTGAACGGCGGGGCAGGGGCCTTCGACAACGACGATGCCCTGACCATCGCGGCTGGCGGTGTGCTGGACGTGGGCACCGGCGCGAACGGGCTGGATACCTCCGGCAACTTCACCGTGGCGGGCACCGGCACGGGGGCAGGCGCGGTCGAGGGGGATGTAACCCTCTCGGGCGGCGCGCTGGATACCTCTGCGGCGGCAACGCTGGGAGGCGAACTGACCAATACCGGCGGTGCGGTGGATGTTTCGGGCGGGACGCTGACCGTGACTGGCACCTATAGCCACGATGGCGGCACGCTCTCCGACATGGGCGGCAATGAGCTGACCGCGAACGATGTGGACATCGACGCCGATGCGACCGTGACCAACGGCACGCTCAGCTCCGACACTGACGTGACCATCGACAGCGGCGCGACCCTGACTGTCGACGCCAACGGCGCGGTGGACGCGACGGACACGCTCTCGGTGACCAACGGCACCGTGGACAACTCCGGCACCGCCACGGCGACCGATCTGGTCGTGACCAGCGATGGCACCTTCAACACCCTCGGCGCGGGTGGCGACACCGACATCAGCGGTACGCTCGACAATGACGGGACGATCACCGTTCAGGGCAACGGTGGCTTTGCGGTGACGGGGGCCACCACCAACGACGGCTCCATTGACGTGTCGTCGGATAGCGCAACGGCGCTTGAGCTGGGCGCGACCACCAACAACGCAGACGGCTCGATCACCATCACCGACGGCAGCAACGGCACTGTGACCATTGCCTCGATCACCGGCGACAACGCGGGCGATCTGGAGAACCTCGGCGACGGCGATTTCAACGTTAACTCCGCCATCACCGAGAACACCGGCACCATCACCAATGGCGATGCGCTGGCTGATACCGGCAACATGACCATTGTCGGCGATGTGGATCAGGGCGCTGGCGGCGCGATCACGCAGGCCGGGAGCGGCACGCTTGATGTGCAGGGGACGCTGACCAACGATGGCGCGGCCTCGACCGTCGAAGTTTCGGCCGGAACGCTTCAGGCCGATGCGGTCGTGAACAACGATGCGGCGGCCACGGTGGATGTGAGCGGCACCGGCACGCTCAACGTCGACACCGGCGCCTTCACCAACACCGCGGGCACGGTGACGATTGACGGCGATGGCGAGATCTCGACCGCCGGCAACTTCGACAACGCGGCCAACGGCGACCTGGCCATTACCAACGGCGGCACGCTGACGACCACGACGCTCACCAACCTTGGTGATGTGGACGCGGGCGACGGCACGATCGACGGCGCGGTAGAGCAGGATGGCGGCACCTTCGATGTGACCGGCACCCTCACCGTGACCGGCACCGGCACCTACACCCAGACCGGCGGCACACTGGACACGACCGGCGGGACGCTGGACGTGGACAACGCGGTGGCGCTGAACGGCGGTAGCGTGATCAATGGCGGCGACCTGATCGGCGACACGGTAACCATCGACGGCGCCACCGTGACCAATGACGGCACGCTGGACTCCGAAAGCGCACAGGTGGCGCTGGTCTCCGGCAGCCTGACCAGCACCGGCACCGTCGAAGGCGGTGTTGATGTGGCGGCGGGCGCGACGCTCGATAGCTCCGGCCAGATCAACGGCGATGTGGACAACGCCAGCACGCTGACCTCGCTCTCGGGTGATATCGACGGCAACCTGACCAACGAGGCCGGCGGTCAGATTGCGCTGGACGGTGCCCTCGATGTGACCGGCACCTTCGACCAGCAGGTTGGGGCAGGGGACGTAACCTTCGCCGGCAACACCCTGACCGCGGGCGATGTGGACCTGAACGAGGACATCTCGGTGGATGCGGGCGGCACGCTCTCTTCCGACACCGATGTGACGCTGGTGGATGCCACGGCCACGGTTGCCAGCGGCTCGACGCTGGATGCCACGGGCGATCTGAACCTCGACGCCACCTCGGAGGTGGACAACAACGACGGCACGGTGACGGCGGGATCGCTGACCAACACGGGCGGCACGGTCAACACCGATGGTACCTTCACGGTCACCAATGACGTGACGAACAGCGGTGACATCAATGTCGAAGGCGGCGCCTTCGGGGCCACCAACATGAATGGCAACACCGGCACTTTCACCACCAGCGGCACGGCGAACGCCACTTTCAGCGGCAACCTGAACACCAACTCCAACACCATCGAGAATGTCGGAACCGGCACGATCTCGGCGGTGAACGCCAATGGCAACTCCGGCGCGATCGAGAACAGCTCGACCGGCGCGATCAGCCTGAGTGGTTCGGTGAACAACAACTCCGGCACCATCAGCAACTCGGGTGGCGGGCTGTTCACGGCGACGACGGCCAACAACAACAGCAACATCATCGAGAACACCGGCGGCAGCACCATGACCCTGAGCGGGTCGGTGAACGGCAACTCCGGCACCATCACCAACGCCGACAACAGCACGTTCTCTGCCACCTCTGCCACCGGCAACACCGGCACGATCGAGAACACCGGCTCCGGCACGATGGACTTCAGCGGCGCGGTGACCAACACCGGCGGCTCGCTCGAGCAGACCGGCTCCGGCACGATGACGGCGGCTTCGGTGACCAACAATGGCGCCGGTTCTACCGTGACGGTGACCGATGGCCTGCTGGATGTGGCAGGAGCCGTGACCAACACCAACGGCGCGATCGACGTGGCGGCCGGGGCGGAACTGGAGGCGGCCAGCCTCTCGAACGCCACGGGCCAAACCGTCACCTCCACCGGTTTGCTGGATATCGACATCATCACCAACGAGGGCACGCTGGATGCAGCGGGCACCGGTGCCACCGCCGGGATCGACGGCGAGGTGATCAACCAGAATGGCGGCACGTTCAATGTGACCGCCTCGCTTGAAGTCTCGGGCGATGTCACCAACACCGATGGCGCGACCATCGTCATGTCGGGCGATCTCGACGTTGGCGGCGACTTCATCCAGGACGACACCGGCGGTGATGGCGGCGCGGTGACCTTTGGCGGCTTCGAGCTGTCGGCGGTCAATGCCACCATCAACACCGATTTCACCGTCGACAACGGGACGCTGACCGCGAGCGATGCGCTGACGAACCAGAGCGGCGAGACGCTGACTGTCACCTCCAGTGGCGTGGTCAACACCGATACGGCCACCATCGACGGCGCGCTCGACAACTCGGGGGACTTCAACGCCACCGGCGACGTGACAATCGCGGAAGTGTCAACCAACCAGCTTGGCGGCACGCTGGATGCGGGCAACCTGACCCTGGATGGTAACTTCACCAATGCGGGCACCGTTGGCGCCGACAGCAACGTGGGCATCGTGACGAACAACGCCACGCTGACCAACGCCGGCACCGGCGTCATCAACGCCACGAGCCTGGTGAACAACGACACGGTCGACAACTCGGGTGCCATCAACGCGGCGGTAACCAACGAGGGTACCTTCAACTCCGAAGCCGGAAGCTCGATCGGCGGCGACTTCGGCAACAACGGCACCTTCAACGTCAATGGTGCCAGCAGCATGACGGGCACTTTCACCAACGATGGCGATTTTCTCGATGGCGGGGCTGCGAACCTTGCCATTACCGGCGGGTTCACGAACAACGCCAACATCACGCTGGATCAGGGCGGTGGTTTCTCGACGACAGCCGGCACCACGAACAGCGGCACCATCACGGTGCTGGGCGCTTCGGGCGGTGTGATCGGTGGCAACGTCAGCAGCTCGGGCACCATCGACCTGTCCAACGGCACCACGGCCGACAGCCTCTCGATCGGGGGCAACCTCGCCTTCTCCGGCGGCACGCTCTCGTTCTCGGGTGTCGACGGCGGCGGCGTGCCGGTGCAGGAAGCGATCACCGTGGGTGGCGCGGTTTCGGGCAACGTGGCGCTGAGCTTTGAAGATGTGGCCTTTACCGGCAACTTCACCAACCCGACCGACTACGTGCTGATCAATGCCTCCTCTTCGGGCGCCGATCTGAGCTTCGATGACTCGCTGATCACCGTGAACGGGGCGACCGCCTACTTTGCGGTCTATGATCCGGGTTCGGGCGATGCCTATGTGCTCTCCGATGTGAGCGCCGGTATCGGCGCGGTCGCGGGCAACATCGGCCTCGTGCAGTCGCTGATCAGCACCATCGTCAACCGCCCGTCCTCGCCCTTCGTCTCGGGCCTGGCCTATGAGGATGACGACAACTGCGGCACCGGGGCATGGGCACGGATGACCGGGGGCTCCGCCACCGGCACGGCGCGTACCAACAACGGCGTGTCGAACCTGCCCTCGACGGTGGAGGCCAACTTTGCCGGTCTGACGCTGGGCATGGACTACGGCTGCTTCGACGTATCGGACAGCCCGTTCGACATCGCCGGCGGTGTGATCCTCGGGTACAACGAGGGTGATACTTCGCAGGATGTGTTCAACATCGACTACACCACCGGCACGCCGACGCCGACCACGCTGCTCTCGACCACGAAAACGGACTTCACCCAGAGCTACGTGGGCGCCTACCTGGCCTTCGCCAAGGACGCCTACACTGCTGACGTGCAGCTCCGCAGCGAGCAGACCAAGTTCACCTTCAACAACCCGGTCCTCGTGCTCGAGGCGGACGGGGTGACCCCGGCGGCGGGCTTCTTCGACGAGGAAGTGGACAGCAAATCGACCACGCTTTCGGCCTCGCTGAGCTACTCCTACCCGCTCTCCGACAGCCTGACGCTGGTGCCGACCGGCGGCTTCGGGATCACCAAGAGCTCGACCGATGACGTGATCCTGCGCGATCCGGCTGACCAGACGACCGAAGTGGGCCGGATGGTGTTTGAAGACCACACCACCTCGATCGGCTTTGTCGGCGCCACGCTGGCCCGCACGGTCATCGGGGAGGCGGGCGACAGCGCGTGGAACCAGTTCGTCACCGCGACCTACTACAAGGACTTCTCCGATCCGCTGCAGGCGACCTATGTCACCTCGACCTCCAGCCTGCCGATCGAGACCGAGCCGCTCGGCGACTTCGGCGAGGTTTCGGTCGGTCTGAGCTACATCAAGATCCTCGACGGTCAGGTGGGCGCCGCCAAGCAACTCAACGCCTCGGCGCGGATCGACGGGCGGTTCTCGGAAGACGTGGAAGCGGTGAGCCTCACCGCGCAGATCCGGCTCCAGTTCTGACCCGGTTTGCACCTGCCTTCGGGCGGGCGTGAACCCAACGTGACAATTGGCGGGGTGCCCTTGCGGCACCCCGCTTCTTTCTGGCAAGGTGCCGGGGCATTGCCCGGGAGGTTTTGCCGGGCCTGTCAGTTATTTGTGCCTTTCAGGTTAGGACCGATCCTGCCAGTATATTGCGAAACGACCATTGGAATGCGCTGCGAGCCCTGAATGAGCTGGTTTTCTAAAGTTGCATGGAAAGAGGGGCTCTTCCTTCAGCCTCACCACTTCCAACAAAGCGACCGCTATTTTGAGAAATTGCTGGAGGCCCGCACCCGGCTGGCTTCGCCTTACCCTTGGGGCTTTTCCCAGATCGAGATTGATCGGGACGTGGCCCAGCAGATGAAGTTCGGCCTGCGGTCGGCGACCGGCATCTTTCCCGATGGCACCCCCTTCGACATGCCCGGCACCAGCCAGCTGCCGCCGCCCATTGATATTCCGGAAGGTTCGGAAGGGCAGAGCGTTTGGTTGACGCTGCCGATGGTGCAGGTGAACGGCCGCGAGGTGGGCACCGAGGATGAGGCCAGCCGCTCGGCGCGCTATAAGCTCTCGGCAGAGACGGTGGCAGACAGCACCGCCTCGATGCGGCTGGAGCAGGATATCGAAGTGGCGCATCCGCGTGTCGAGTTCGACGTGCGCAAAACGGAGAAACCCGGCTACAACTGCCTGCGCCTCGCCCGTGTGGTCGAAGTGCGCGACAAGACCGTGATTTTCGACGAAAAATTCGCGCCGCCGGTGCTGACCATCCATGCCCATCCGGTGGTGGCGGGCTGGATCGAGCGCGTGGTGGGCTGGGTCGAGACCAAGCTGGAGAGCCTCGCACGCTATGCCTCCGACCCATCCTCGGGCGGCGGGCTTCAGGCGACCGATTACTTCATGCTGCTGGTGCTGAACCGCGAGATCGGGTTGCTGCGGCATTACCGGAACAGCAAGTACATCCACCCCGAGGAGCTGTATCAGCTGTTCCTGCGGCTGGTGGGCGAGCTCTGGACCTTCGACGAGAAGCGCCTCGCCATAGAATATCCGCCCTATGACCAGGACAACCTCGAAGAGATCTTCGAGCCGATCACTCGCGATATCCAGCGACTGTTGAGCCGGGATGTGGGGCGCGCCGTGCGTCTCAACGTGGAAGAGCTGCGCCCCGGTTCGGGCAGCTTCATGGCCAAGGTCACCGACCGGAACCTGTTCCGCGATGCCTCCTTCGTGCTCGAAGTGGCGGCCGACAAGCCGCTCACTCAGATCCAGCAGCAGTTCCCCGCACTCTGCAAAGTTGGACCGAACACCCAGATGAATGCTATCGTGAACAACAACCTGCCGGGTCTGGAGCTGGTACACATGCCCACGCCGCCCCGGCAGATCCGCGCCGTCACGAGCCACGTCTACTTCAACATCGACAAGAACAACCCGATGTGGCGCGAGTTCTCGACGGCCCCGGCCATCGGCCTGCACTTTGCCGGTGACTGGCCCGATCTCAAGCTGGAGATCTGGGGCATTCAGGAGAACAGGTAGATGAGCGACGAGAAGGACTCTGGCAAGACCGTGATCCGCCCGATGCCGGGCGGCGCTTTCGGTGGCCAGAAGACCACCGGACCGGGCTCGCAGAAAACCGTGATCGGCGGCTCCATGCCCGCGCAGGGCGGATGGGGCGGCGCACCGGCATCCCCCCCGCCGGGGCAGGGCGGTGGCTTTGGCGGACAGGACAGCGGCTTTGGCGGTGGCAATGACGGCGGCGCGGGTGGCGGCGATGTCTGGGGCGGCGGCGGTGGCGGCGCAGGCCCGAGCCAGGGCGGCGGTGGCGGGTTTGGCCCGCCTCCGGGGCAGGGCGGCGGCTTTGGCGGCCCGAACGATCATCAGAACGCCGGCCAGTGGATGGGTGCGAAGCCGCAGCAGGAAGGGTTCTTCCCCGAGATGCGGAAGGACGAGCCGGTTCAGCGCGCGCCGGTGAAGAAGATCAGCCTCGATGCGGCGCTCTCGGCCAAAACCTCCGGCATGTCGGCCGATGCCAACCCGATCGTGGCCTCGGCGGCCTCGCTGCTGGTGCTTTTCGGGCGGCTGCGCTCCCAGGTTGTGGACATGCATGCCGTGCCGCTGATGCAGCACGTGACGGAAGAGATCGAGGCCTTCGAGGAGAAGATGCTCGAGCACGGCGTTGACCAGACGGATGCGCTGATTGCCAAATACTGCGTCTGCGGCACCGCCGACGATATCGTGCAGAACCTGCCCGGCACCGACCGGGGCGTTTGGCTGCAATATTCGATGTCGGCGCGGTTTTTCAACAAGCGGACGGCGGGTGTTGGATTCTTTCAGGAGGTCGACAAGGCGCTCCAGAACCCGATCCACAAGTATCACCTGCTGGAGCTGATGCTGATTTGCATGCAGCTGGGCTTCGAGGGCCAGTATCGCGCCATGCAGGGCGGCGATGTGAAGCTCGCCCAGATCAAGCGCGGCGTCTATGAGGCGCTGCGGCGGGTGAAGTCGCGCGGTGATGACGATATCTCGCCGCGCTGGAAAGGGATCGAGCTGGCGGCACGGCGCAGCTTTACCAAGGTGCCAGTCTGGGCCTATGCGATCCTCGCCTCGGCCATACTTGCGGGCGGTTATTTCGGGATGCGGCTCATGCTCACCTCGGAGGGCTACGAGCTGACCGAGAACATGCGCAACTTGCACCCGCGCGAGATGATCGAGCTGGTGCGCCGTGACCGGGTGGTGACCCCGCCGCCGCTGCCCCCCGCGCCGCCGGACACCAGCCAGTTCGACAGGCTGAAGGAGGCTTTCGCAGGCAACGATGCGATCACGGTGGAGATCAAGGGCGACTTCATCATCGTCAAGCTCGACAACTCGATCCTGTTCGACTCCGGCAAGGCGGATGTGAAGGAAGACTTCGTTCCGCTGGGCGAGGAGATCGCGCAGGTGCTGGAAGACGAGCCGGGGCCGATCCGCTTTATTGGCCACACCGACAGCGACAAGCTCTCGGGCCGTGGCAAGTACAAGAACAATTTTGAACTGTCGGTTGCCCGCGCCAAGAGCGTGGCGGGTGTCATCACGCCGCTCCTGTCGAACGGCGAGCGCGTCGAGGTGGACGGGCGCGGCGAGGATGAGCCGATTGCCTCCAACGACACGTCGGAGGGCAAGGCCCTGAACCGGCGGGTGGAGATCATGATTCAGCGCGAAGAGACGCTGGACCAACAGATTTGAGCGCGGGCGGCCCGGCCGCACGGCGCATCGGCGAGGGACGCCGGTTGAAATTCAAGCGCCCCCGGGGCGGAAGGAACGCGAGATGAAACGCTGGATCATCGGAACGCTGGTCGTCCTCTCTCTCATCCTGTGGTTCGTGGTGGTCTGGTTCGCACTGCCGCTGGTCGGCTTTGGCGAGGCGACCCCGTTCGAGCCGGTCTGGGTGCGGGTGCTGATGATCGCCGTGGTCTGGCTCACGGTGGGCACGGTTTACCTGATCAAGTTCATCCGCCGCCGCCGTGCGGCCAAGAAGCTCGAAGAGGCGCTGACCGAGCAGGAGGTCACCGGTGACGGCGAGGTGCTCGGCGAGAAGATGACCGAGGCGATGGAGGTGCTCAAGAAATCGAGCGGCTCCAAGTCATTCCTCTACGATCTGCCGTGGTACATCATCATCGGTCCGCCCGGCTCGGGCAAGACGACGGCGCTGCTGAATTCGGGCGTGAAGTTCCCACTCGCCGAGAAGGGCGAGGGCGCGGTGGCCGGGGTGGGCGGCACCCGCTACTGCGACTGGTGGTTCAGCGAGGAGGCGGTTCTGATCGACACCGCGGGCCGCTACACCACGCAGGACAGCGATGCAGAGGCCGATGGCAAGAGCTGGGCCAGCTTCCTGCAACTGCTCAAGGCGACCCGCGCCAACCAGCCGATCAACGGCGTGATGCTCGCGATCTCGCTGCAGGAGCTGATGACCGCGAGCCCGGGCGAGATCGAGACCCATGCCGAGATCATCCGCACCCGCCTGAACGAGATCAACGAGGAGCTGCGCGTCGATTTCCCGGTCTATGTGATGTTCACCAAGGCCGACCTGATCAGTGGCTTCATGGAGTTCTTCGGCTCCTTCAGCCAGTCGCGCCGCCAGAAGGTGTGGGGCCATACCTTCCAGACCGA
The DNA here is from genome assembly GCA_017792405.1 of Oceanicola sp. Lineage (GTDB taxonomy): Bacteria > Pseudomonadota > Alphaproteobacteria > Rhodobacterales > Rhodobacteraceae > Vannielia. The sequence continues at coordinate 2,183,631 of CP051231.1, read as the reverse complement.
AAGCAAGAAGGAGCAGACGGTCGAGCGGTTTGACGAGGAGTACAAGGCGCTGGTGAACCGGCTTTCCGAGGAAGTCACCGACCGCCTGCAGGAAGAGCCCGACGGGATCAACCGGATTGCCATTTTCTCCTTCCCCGGTCAGGTGGCCATGCTGCGTGAGCGGCTGGGCGACTTCATGCGCGGAGTCTTCGGCCATACCCGCTACAAGGTGGCGGCCAACCTGCGCGGCTTCTACTTTACCTCCGGCACGCAGGAGGGCACCCCGATCGACCAAGTGCTGGGCGCGATGCAACGCAACTTCGGCGGCATGGCGCAGGGCCAGATGTCTGGCAAGGCGAAGAGCTTCTTCCTGCACGACCTGCTGAAGAAGGTGATCTTTGCCGAGGCGGGGTGGGTCAGCACCGACAAGAGGGCGGTGCGCCGTGCCGCGATCTGGCGCTACTCGACGATCACGCTGATTGTGTTGGCGACCCTCGGGATGCTCGGCCTTTGGGGCCTGAGCTTTTACCAGAACCGCCAGCTGATCGACACGGCGGAGGCCGCGATCTCGGATTACGAGTTGGCGGCGCAGGATGAGATCAACACCGGCCGGGTGGAGGATATCGACCTGCTGCAGGTGCTGCCGCACCTCGAGATGCTGCGCAACATGCCGATGGGCTATGCTGACACCGCGACCGACACGCCGCTCAGCGAGCGTTTTGGCCTCAGCCAGCGCGGCTCTGTCCGCTCGGCGGCGAGCGTCACCTACCGGCAGGCGCTGGAGCGGATGTTCCGCTCGCGGCTGATCTTGCAACTGGAGCAGCAGCTTGAAGACTTCATCCGCACCGGCGAGGTGCTGGCGGTCTACAAGACGCTGAAGGTCTACAAGCTGCTGGGCAACCTCGCGCCGCAGAGCGATGACGAGCTGATCATCGGCTATTTCCGTGACGACTGGCGCCGCAACACCTATGCCGGCACCAACCCCGAGACCCGCGCCGCGCTGGAATCGCACCTGCTGGCAATGCTGGAACTGGACGCCGCGCAACAACCCAGTTTCGAGCTGAACGGTGCGCTCATCGATCAGGGCGAGCGGCTGCTGGCGCGGATGAACGTGGAAGATCAGGCCTACAGCCTCATCCTTGCCACCGCCGAGTTTGCCGGGATCGAGCCGTTCTCGATTGCCAACCGGGCCGGGCGCGATGCCGATCTGGTGTTGGAAGGGGTCAATGGCGAGGCGCTGGACGAGCTGGTGATCTCGCCGCTCTTTACCTACGCGGGCTTTCACGAGTTCTTCCTGCCGCAGCTCAGCCAGATCGCAGACAACCTCACCAAGGACCAGTGGGTGATGGGCGAGTATGCCGCCGAGGCGCAGATTGAAGACCAGATCAAGGGCCTCGGGCCGGTGCTGCTGAAGCGCTACACCAACGACTGGATCGCCGAGTGGGACCGTGTGCTGGCCTCGGTCAAGCTGCGCCCGATGAGCGCCGACAAGCCCTCCTATCAGGCGCTGGCCGCGGCCTCGGCGCCGCGTACCTCGCCGATCCTGCTGCTCACCACCGAGATCATGGAGGAGACCAGCCTCACCGCCGAATACAACAAGGGCGCAGACGAGCCGCCCGCGGGCATGGACGGTGCCGCCGATGCGGCGCAGGACGTGGCCGGAGACTTCGGATCGCGCGCCGCGGCAGTGTTCGTCAACCGCCAGTCCGGGCTTGCCCGCATCGGTCTCGACGTGGTGTTCCGCAAGAGCCAGGAGCGGGCGGGGACCACGGGCGGCGGCGGTGGCGGGCAGGTGCGCCTGCCGGGCGCCGAGATTGAGGCTTACTACGCCGACTGGCACGACCTGATGGTGGGTGACCCGCCGCAGCGCCGGATCGACTTTTTGATCCAGACGCTCGGCGATATGCAGCGCACGCTTATCACCGCCGTGGACTTCCCCGAGGTGGCCGACCGCGAGATGCCCGCCAAGTTAGGCGCGCTGAAGCAGGCCAGCTCGCGACTGCCCAAGCCGATGGAGCGGATGATCCAGGAGGCGGTGGACGACTTCGAGGGCGATCAGGCGAACACCTCGGTCGCGCGCCTTAACGAGTTGCTGAACCAGCAGGTCACGCAGGTTTGCCAAGCGGTGATCGACAGCAAGTTCCCCTTCTCCAAGGCCTCGGCCCGCGATGTTGGCCTCGTGGACTTTGCCAAGCTCTTCGCGCCGCAGGGGGTGATGGACAGATTCTTCCTCGAGAACCTCAGCCAATACGCCAACATCAACGGCACCAGCTGGACATGGAAAGACAGCGGCCCGCTGGCCGGCAAGCTCTCGACCTCGACGCTCAAGCAGTTCGAGCGGGCGGCGGCGATCCGCGATGCCTTCTTCCCGACCGGCGGGGGCATTCCGCAGATCGACATGGAGATCGTGCCGACCTCGCTGCATGGCGCGGTGGAGACGGCGCAGCTCACGATCAACGGGCAGGTGGTGCTGACCCGGCGCAAGGGCAACACGCCCGCCAACGTGAGCTGGCCCGGCAGCCTCTCAGGCAGCAATGTGGAGCTGGTCTTCACGCCCGAGATGCGCGGCCGCAAGTCGAACATGAGCGAGGGCGGGAGCTGGGCTTTCGTGAAGTTCCTCAACGCCGGGCGGCCCAAGGTTTCGGGCAATGTGATCGCGGTGCGTTACACCATCGACGGGCGGCACATTGCCTACAAGATGACGCTGGCGACCGATGTGAACCCCTTCTTCATGTCCGAACTCACCGAGTTCAAATGCCCGACCGGGCTCTGACGGGAGGCACCTGAGCACAGCATGCCTCTCGGTCTTTTCGGAAAACTGCCCGCCAAGGGCGACTTCATCACCCGGGCCATGCCGCCCGAGGTGCTGAGTTTCTGGGAAGGCTGGCTCGAGAAGGTCATGAGCGGGGCCAAGCACCATCTGGCGGGCGAATGGGGGCAGGTCTATGAGGCCAGCCCGGTCTGGCGGTTCTGGATTGGTCCCGGCGTCTTCGGCCATGCGATGGCGGGCGCGCTCACGGCTTCGGTCGACAGGGTGGGGCGACAGTTCCCCCTGACGCTGGTGCTCTCGGGGATGGGGCCGCAGCATCCGGTGCCGCCACTCTCGGACCCGATGGAAGACTGGTACGGCATGCTGGAGCGCGCGCTTCTGGCGGCCAAGTCGGGGCATTTCGACGGCGACGTGGACGGGTTTCTGGCCGCGCTGCCGGAGCCGAACGCCGCGCCCTGTGCCTTGGGCGAGGACCGGCGTAACGCCTTCTTTGCCTATGGTGAGCATGGGCTGGGCCAGATGCTGGCCGATGTGCGCGACCACGACCACCAGCTTGCCGCCTTCGAGCGGAGCTACTGGTGGACGGGGGGCAACGACTATGTCGGCCCCGGGATGATCGCGTTGGACGGGATGCCCGATGCGGCTGGCTTCATGGCGATGCTGCGCGGCTTCGGCCCGCCCGCGCGGGTGC
>CP051231.1:2048457-2179811 GCA_017792405.1 Oceanicola sp. | reverse complement strand
TGCAGGGGCCGCCGCTGCCAGCGCAGGGGCTGGCGCCGCCGCTGCCCGCCCGCGCGAGACCACGGTGCCACCGCGCGACCTGATCGGAGATGCCGAAGAGGCCGAGGCCGCCGCAGCCTGGGGCGCGGAGGCCTCCCGCGAGGAACTGGCCTGGGCAACGCCCTCGGACGCGGTAGACGATGCCAGCTGGACCGATGCGATCACCGGCGACGAGGCCGAAAGCCCGTTCGATGCGCCACGCGAGGATTGGGACTTTCCTGATGCGGGTTCGGCCAAGGATGCCCCGCCCGAGCCTGAGCCGGAGGTTGCGCCCGAACCGGAGCCGGAACCTGAGCCGGAGGAAGACCTCTTCGACGCAGGCCCCGAGCCTTATGGCATCGGTGGCAGCGCGGCGGAGGGGGATATTTACGCCAGCCTGAGCGAGCCCGGCGAAGAGGCGGAGGAGGCCGAGGTGGCCCTTGAGCCCGAGTCCGAGGAAACGCCCACCATGCCGCCGTCGCTGCGCGGTGGCGCGGCAGAAGAGGCGCCGGAGGCTGAGAGCGAGGCCGAGGCGGATGCGCCCGCAGAGGCGCCCGGGGCTGGGGCTGTTGTGGATGTGTCGATGGTGGTCGACGAGGATTTCGAGATTCCCGGCGACGAGGAAGAGGCCGCGGAAGCACCTGCTGAGCGCGGCCCGGTGATCGACGTGTCGATGGTTGCCGAGGACGATTACGAGATCGAGGATGATCCCGCCCCGGAAGAGGCGCCGGAGGAGGCCGTCGAGGCGGTATCGGACGAAGTGCAGGACACCGAGGAGGCCCCGGAGGAGGCCGAGCCGGTGCTAGTGGCGCAATTGGAGGAGGCCGGCGGAGACGGGCCCGCCGCAGAGGAGGATCTGCCGGAAGGGGAGGACAGCCCCTTTGGTGGGCCGCCGGAAGACGGGGAAGACGGTGGTTTGGGGCAAAAGAAATCGGGCCTCAGGGGGTTCTTCTCCCTGCGCGGGCGCGGGAAGGATTGACCCTTGACCGCCCGTAACAGAAACTTGGCAAACGCCGCTACACGCGAGGGCCCCGGGGACAGGGCGTTGACGCTATGAATGCAAAGCAGTTCAGGTTCGAGACCGGGGAGATCAGCCATACCGGCTATGCCCGCGACCACAACGAGGACAACCTCTACACGTTTCCCGATGGGGGCATGTGGGTTGTGGCCGACGGAATGGGCGGGCACCACGGCGGCGATTTTGCCTCGGGTGCGATCGTTCAGCACCTCGCGACCGTGGGCCGCGCCACTTCTGCCCCCGACCTTCAAGCCCGCTTCGTGGAGCGGATCACCCGTGCCAACGGCCAGATCCAGCAACACGCGATGAGCCAGGGCGCGACCATCGGCTCGACCGTTGTGTCGCTGCTGGTGTTCGAACAGCATTTTGCCTGCGTCTGGTCGGGAGACAGCCGGGTTTACCTGATCCGCGACGGTCAGCTCACCCAGCTGAGCCGCGATCATACCGAGGCCAACGAGTTGCTCGACCGGGGCGCGATCACCCCCGAGGAGGCGGCCAACTGGCCGCGCAAGAATGTCATCACCCGCGCGATCGGCGTGCATCCCGATGTGCATCTGGATCACAAATACGGCACGCTCAGAAACCGCGACACCTTCATCCTGTGCTCCGACGGGCTGACCGCCCATGTGGAAGATCATGAAATCCTTGAAATTGCACGAAAGCATCAGCCGCAGAAAGCCTGTGACATGCTGCTCGACCTGACCTTGCAACGCGGCGCGACCGACAATACCACCGTTGTCGTGGTCCGTGCCTTTGACAAGACCGAGGTCACACCGATGACGGCGATCTTCGATCTGCCGCAAGAAGGGATCTAAGGCCCAATGGCCAGCGACGAGCAGGAAAACTCGAAGCCTGACAGTCAGAAGACTGTCATCAGCACGGCGGCTCCCACCGGCGTGGCAATTGGCACGCAGATCATGGGCACCTTCGAGATCACCGAGCACATTGCCACCGGCGGCATGGGCGAGGTGTACCGGGGCTTCAACATTCACACCGAGGAGCCGGTGGCGATCAAGATCGTGCTCGCCGCGCTGGCCCATGACGAGAAGATCCTGAGCCTCTTCCAGAAAGAGGCCACGGTGCTGGGCCGCCTGCACCATGATGCCATCGTTCGCTACATGCTCTTCACCGTCGATCCGGGCATCCAGCGTGCCTGTCTGGTGATGGAATTCGTCGAGGGCCGCTCGCTCGCCGATTACTACGCCGAAGAGGGCAAGATGCCCGTCGAGGACGTGAAGACGATGATGCGCCGGGTCGCCTCGGGCCTGCAGAAGGCGCATGACCTCGGCGTGGTTCACCGTGACCTCAGCCCCGACAACGTGGTCATTCAGGACGGGCTGATCAGCCATACCAAGATCATCGACTTCGGCATCGCCAAGTCGGCCAACTTCGGTGGCGGCACGCTGCTGGGCGGGCAGTTTGCGGGCAAGTACGGCTACGTCAGCCCCGAGCAGCTGGGCCGCTTCAAGGGCGTGATCGAGGGCACTTCGGACATCTATTCGCTGGCCCTCGTGGCAGCCGCCGCCTGCCGCGGCGAGCCGATCGACATGGGCGACAGCCCGGCCGAGGCGGTCGAGCGGCGGATGGATGTGCCGGACCTCTCGGGCGTGCATGACGAGCTGCGCCCGCTGCTGGAGATGATGCTTTCGCCCGATCCGGCCAACCGGCCGGAGAGCATGGCGAAGGTGCTGGAGTACATCGACAACCCGGCCGCGCTGGCCGGGGGCGGCGCACCTTTGGGCGCGGTTCCGGGGCAGGGTGGCTCGGTGCCGCCGCAACACTCGGTGCCGCCGCAATATTCGCAGCCGCCGCAGAGCATTCCGCCGCAGCAGAGCATGCCGCCGGGCGGCGGGCCGACGGTGATCTCGCAGCCGCCGCAATACGCCTTTACCACCCCGCCGCAGCAGAGCATGCCACCGCAAAGCATGCCGCCGCAGGATGTGAACACCGACAGCCCGTTCCCGGGGTCGGTGCCGCCGCAGCGCACCGGCGTGGGTACCACGCTGCCGCCCGCCTCCACCGTGCCGCCGCCGCAGCCGGCGGAGAAAAAGGGCAAGGGCGGCCTGATCGCGGCGCTGCTTGCGCTCGTCATCGTTGGCGGCGGAGCAGGGGCCTATTTCGGCGGCTTCATTCCCGGCGTGAACCAAGGCGGGGGCGGGACCGGCACCGAGGGGACCGATGGGACCACCGGGACGGACGGGACCGATGGCACCACGACCACGGCCGGCGGCGATGGCACGACAACAACGGGCTGCGCTGGCACGGTGCGGTTTGATGACAGCGGTAACCCGATCGACGATTGCGACGACGGTACCGATGCGACTGATGGCGGTGACACGACCACCGCGGACGGGGGCGACACCACCCCAACGACCGATGGCGGAGATACGACAACGGCCGACGGGGGGGATACGACGACCACCACCGATGGCGGCGATACCACCACGGACGGGGACGACACGACCACCGCTACCGATGGCGGGGATGACACCACCGATGGCGGCGACACGACGACCACAACGGATGGTGGCGACACCTCGACCGATGGCGGCGATACGACCACCACGGCCGACAACACCACCAACGCTGATGGCACGGATGCCACCGATGGTGCCAACACCACCGCCCCACCGGATCAACTGGCAGGCGGCGAGATCGGCCCGGTCGATGACAGCCTGAGCGCCACCGAAGGCACGGTGATTGCCAGAGAAGAGACCCCGACCACGCCGGGGCAGATCGACTTTGGCACCATCGGGCGAATGATCTCTTGGGTGAACAGCTATTCCACCCCGCTCTGCGTGCATGTCGGCATCCGCTCGGCGGTGCCCGACGAGTTCGAGATCGAAGGCTATGCCACTTCGGTCGACCCGCTCTACGAGCTGCTCACCGCCTTCCGCGAGGAGTTCGACACAGATCCCAAGATCGGCGCGCGGCTGGTGGATGACAGCCAGTGCTCGGTGGTGACCTTCGTGAAGAACATCACCCGCTCCGAGGCCCGCCCGCCAGCGCTGAAGCTGGACCGGGATGTGTTGAAGGCGGGCGACCCGATCCGCGGGACCATCGACCTGATCGAAGGCCGCACCATCACGCTCTTCCTGATCGACAGCCGGGGCGGCGCATACAACCTCACCTCGCGGCTCAAGCCGCAGGAGGATGGCACCGCGACCTTCGCGCTGGCGCTGCGCCCGCAGGGGGCGGATGACCGCGAGATCGTGCCCTACCTGATGCTGGCCATCGCGACCGAGAACAAGATCGGCAGCGCTGACACGCAGGCAGGCACGCCGACCAGCAGCCTGATGCCGATCATCCAGGCCGAGATCCGTCAGCGTGGCACGGCGGAGCAAAATGCCGCCTCGGCTGCCCTCGGGTACTTCCGCTTCGACGACGACGCGCAATAGGGGCCGCCCCGCGCGGCGCCTATTCAGCGGTTGCTGTTCAATTGCGTGCCTGCGGCGCATTCCACGTTTTGCCGGGCACTCCGTGGCGGGCTGCGCGCGCCGCCACGAGGCTTGATCTTGCCGGCGCGGGCAGGGAAAAGGGCGGGGCGACGCGGAGGAACATATGGCAAAGCGCATCTACATCTTGAACGGCCCCAACCTGAACCTGCTGGGCAAGCGCCAGCCGGAGATTTACGGCCACGAGACCCTCGAAGACGTGACCGAGGCCTGCCGCAAGGTGGCGGGCGAGGTGGAGATCCGCGCCGAGCAGAGCAACTACGAGGGCGGGCTGGTGGAGCTGATCCACGAGGCGCGGCAGGACGGGCTGGGCATTGTGCTGAACGCCGGGGCCTATACCCACACCTCGGTGGCGATCCTCGATGCGCTGAACACCTTCGAGGGGCCGGTGATGGAGGTGCATATCTCCAACGTCCACAAGCGCGAGAACTTCCGGCACCACAGCTACATCTCGCTGAGGGCCGATGGCATCATCGTGGGCTGCGGGACGCAGGGCTACGAGCTGGCGGTGAGCCGCATCCTGCGAATGACCGGCGAGGGCTGAGGCGGGTGGCTGGAGAGTTCAAGGTCATCCCGGCGGGGGAGGCGGCGCGGCCCGTCATCGCGAACTTGCTCCAGCTTTACCTCTATGACATGGCGCCCTACTTCGGCGCCCGGCTCAATGCGGCGGGGCGCTATGACCATGACATTCTCGAAGAGGCATGGGCGCACCCCTATCTCTTTACGCTGGAGGGCGCTCCTGCGGGCTTTGCCCTGATCACCCGTGAGTGCACCATCCGCGAGCGCAGCCCCTGCTGGTATGTCGCGGAGTTCGGGATCCTGCGACCCTATCAGGGGCGCGGCCTCGGGCGGCGGGCGTTTCAGGCGTTGCTGGAGGCCAATCCCGGTGACTGGGAAGTGACGTGGTATGACGGCAACCGCCCCGCCAGCGCCTTCTGGCCACGGGTGATCCCGCAGGCGGGGCGCGAGGAGCGCCGGTTGCAGGTGAACGGGATGGATTGGACCACGGTTGCCTTTACCGTCTGAAGGCTAAACGGCCTCTGACCCGATCCGGAGCGCGAAGCCTGCCGCCTTCAGCGCGGCGGTGATCTCCTCCACATGGCCTGCGTCACGCGCCTCGATCACCACCTCGAGTTCGGCCTGCTTGAGCGCGACCGATTGCATCATCCGCTGGTGTATCACCTCGACCACGTTGGCCCCCGCCTCGCCGATGATGGCGGCGATCTGGGCGAGTTGGCCGGGGCGATCATCGAGCTTGAAGATCAGCCGAGTGATCCGACCGTCGCGCACGAGGCCGCGCAGGATGAGGGTGGAGAGCATTCGGCTGTCGATGTTGCCGCCGCAGACGACGAGGCCGACCTGCTGGCCCTTGAAGCGCTCGGCGTTCTTCTTGATCACCGCGAGGCCCGCGCCTGCCGCGCCTTCAGCCACGAGCTTTTCGTGCGAGAGCAGGTCGAAGACGGCATCCTCTATCTCGGCCTCGGTGGCGAGGTCGATCCGGTCGACGGTTTGGCGGATGATCTCGATGTTTGCGGGGGAGGGGGCGCGGACGGCGATGCCCTCGGCGAGGGTGGCGCCAAGGGTCTGGCCCGGGTGGCCCTCGACCGCCGCTTTGACCGCGTCGAAGGCCTCGGCTTGCGCGCCGACCACATGGACCTCGGGTTTGAGCGCCTTGGCCGCCGTGGCCATGCCCGCGATCAGCCCGCCGCCGCCCACGGGCACGACGATGGTATCGAGCTGCGGGTTCTGCTCCAGCATTTCCAGCGCCACGGTGCCTTGGCCTGCGGCGACCACTGGGTCGTCGAACGGATGGATGAAGGTCAGCCCGCGCTTGGCGGCCAGATCCAGGGTGAAGGCCACGCTCTCGTCAAACCCGGTGCCGTGGAGCACGACCTCGGCGCCGAAGTCGCCGGTGCGCTTGACCTTGTTGAAGGGGGTGCCCTCGGGCATGACGATGACGGAGGGGATGCCGAGCCGGGTGGCGTGATAGGCCACGCCCTGCGCATGGTTGCCCGCCGAGCAGGCGATGACGCCCGCCGCGCGCTCGGCCTCGGTCAGTGTCAGTAGCTTGGCCAGCGCGCCGCGCGCCTTGAAGGCGTTGGTGTGCTGGAGGTTTTCCAGCTTCAGGTAGAGCTCCAGCCCCAGCATCATCGAGAGCCGGGCGGCGCGCACCAGCGGGGTGCGCACCGTGTCGGGCGCGATGGCGGTGTGGGTCTGGCGGATGAGATCGGCGGTCAGGTCCATGGTCTGCGTGTCCTTCCGGGGGTGCGGGAGGGGTGGACCCGGCCTGCGCCAATGTCAACGCATCAGCGGCAGATCAGCCGTGCATCAGGGGCGCATCAGCCCGGCAGGCGCACCACCATCTCGATCTCGATTTTCAGGTCTGGCCCGGCGAGTGCGGCCACGCCGATACCGGTGATCGAAGGGGCTGCGCCCTCCAGCCATGCCAGCACGAGCGGAAAGCTCTCGCCCATCGCCGCGTCATCGAGGCCCACAACGTAGACCCGCAGCATGGCAATATCGGCGGGGCTGGCGCCAAGGTCGGCCAGCGCGGCGGCGCAGTTGGCCAGCGCGGCCTCAGTCTGGGCCGCGAGGCCTTCCGGCACCGGCGCACCGCCGGGCAGGGCGGCCACCTGGCCGGAGACGAAGGCCATGCGGCCCGGCTCCACCACCGAGATTTGAGAATAGCCCAAAGCGGTGCTGTCGGGCATGGCGGCGGGGTTCAGGCGGGTGATCGGGGCGGGCATGAGGCATCCTTTCGTTTCGTTACCCAAGCATTTGGATAGGGCGCGGCAAAGCGCACGCGACCTCCTGACAGGGCATGTCAGCAGGCTGCGGGTTCACAGCGCGCGCAACTTTCATGCAAAGGGCGGCGGCGCTGCGCCGCATTTGTGCGTGGGGAACACCTGTGCCGAAAGCACGCAAAATTGCCCAAAATTCTCGCAAATGCCCATTGTAATGCCGCCCGGCGCTTGTTTTAGTCTGGGGTCACAGGGAGCGGTTGCCTGGGGAGGCGACCGGAAAAACCAGACAAAGGAGCGGCCTTGCTAGATCAGTCCGCCGACGGCGCCTTCGTAGAGTTCGAACGCGTCCAGAAGAGTTACGACGGCGAAACGCTTGTCGTGAAGGATCTCAACCTTTCGATGCCCAGGGGCGAGTTTCTGACGATGCTCGGCCCGTCAGGCTCGGGCAAGACCACCTGCCTGATGATGCTGGCCGGCTTCGAGACGGCGACCCACGGCGACATCCGCCTCGCGGGCAAGCCGATCAACAACATCCCGCCGCACAAGCGCGGCATCGGCATGGTGTTTCAGAACTACGCGCTGTTTCCGCATATGACGGTGGCCGAGAACCTCTCGTTCCCGCTCGAAGTGCGGGGCATGAGCGCCAGCGAGCGCGAGGGCAAGATCAAGCGCGCGCTCGACATGGTGCAGATGGGGGCCTTTGGCGGCCGCCGTCCGGCGCAGCTTTCGGGCGGTCAGCAACAGCGTGTGGCCTTGGCCCGCGCGCTGGTGTTCGAGCCGGAACTGGTGCTGATGGACGAGCCGCTGGGCGCGCTCGACAAGCAGCTGCGCGAGCACATGCAGTTCGAGATAACGCGGCTGGCGCATGAGCTGGGGATCACCACGGTTTACGTGACCCATGACCAGACCGAGGCGCTCACCATGTCGGACCGCGTGGCGGTTTTCGACGACGGGCGCATCCAGCAGCTTGCACCGCCGGACGAGCTTTACGAGGCGCCGCAGAACAGCTTCGTCGCCCAGTTCATCGGTGAGAACAACACGCTCGAGGGCGTGGTGGCCGAGCTGAAGGACGGGATCGCCATGGTCAAGCTCGATGGCTCCGACGCGGTGATCGAGGCCAAAGCGGTGAACGTCGACAAGGTCGGCGACCGCACCCGCGTGTCGATCCGCCCCGAGCGGGTCGAGACCAACCCCGACCGCTTGCAGGACAACGCCCATACGCTTCAGGCCGAGGTGCTGGAGTTCATCTACATGGGCGACATCTACCGCACCCGCCTGAAGGTGGCGGGCAACGAGAATTTCGTGGTGAAAACCCGCAACGCGCCCGATGTGGCGCGGATGACACCGGGCCAGACGGTTCAGATCGGCTGGCTCCCCGAGGATTGCCGCGCGCTCGACGCCTGAGCGACGCGGCTCGCGGCCCTGCCTGCCCGGGGTGGGGCGCGGACGATAAAACACGGGCATGACAACAAGGAGTGCATACGCATGACCATGAAGAAAACCATTCTGGCGACGACCGCCCTGACCCTGGTGGCAGGCGGCGTGGCCGCGCAAGACATGGCCGACAGCATGACTGTCGTCTCCTGGGGCGGCGCCTATCAGGCCTCGCAGCAGAAGGCCTACACCGAGCCCTATCTGGCCGCGAATGACGGCGTTTCCGTCACCTGGGATGAAAGCTCCCCCGAGGCCGTGGCCAAGCTGCGCGCCATGAACGAGGCCGGCAATATCACTTGGGATCTCGTCGACGTGGAAGCCGCCGACGCCATCCGCCTGTGCGACGAAGGCCTTGCGATGGAGTACGACCCCGAGGAGCTGGCTGCCTCTCCCGATGGCACCTCTGCTGAGGATGACTTCGGCGATATGCTGGTGAGCGACTGCTTCATCCCGCAGATCGTGTTCTCGACCACCTTCGGCTACCGCACCGACATGGTGCCCGAGGGCGTTGAGCCGCCGACCGGCGCCTGCGACGTGTTTGACCTCGAGAAGTATCCGGGCAAGCGCGCGCTGAACAAGCAGCCGATCGCCAACATGGAGTGGGCGCTGCTCTGCGACGGCGTGGCCTATGATGACGTGTACGACGTGCTCGAAACCGACGAAGGCCAAGCACAGGCCTTTGCCAAGCTCGACACCATCAAGGACGAGACCATCTGGTGGTCGGCTTCCGCCGAACCGATCCAGATGCTGGCTGACGGCGAGGTCTTCATGGGCTCCGCCTACAACGGTCGCCTGTTCTCGGCCATCGTCGAGCAGGACCAGCCGATCGGCATGGCCTGGGACTGGCAGATGTTCGACATCGACGGTTGGGTCGTGCCCGCCGGTCTGCCCGAGGATCGTCTGGCCCGTGTGAAGGACTTCCTGTTCTACGCCACCGACACCCAGCGTCTGGCGGATCAGGCCAAGTACATCTCCTACGGCCCGGCCCGCGCGTCTTCTGCCCCGCTGGTGGGTCAGCACGCCGAGCTCGGCATCGAGATGGCCCCCCACATGCCGACCGATCCGAACAACGCGGAGAACACCTTCGTGAACAACTACAGCTGGTGGGCTGACTACCGCGACGATCTAGACGCCAAGTTCCAGGCCTGGCTCGCGCAGTAACACCTGCACCGGGTGGGTCTAGCCCACCCTACAGCATCGGGCGGTCCCTCAGCGGGGCCGCCCCACCAAGAACACCAGGGGGACGACCATGCCCAAGGGCTACATCATCGGCCATATCGTCGTGAACGATCCGGAAGGCTACAAGGCCTACGTCACCGGCGACACGCCCATCCTCAAGGCTCATGGCGCGCGCTTCCTTGTCCGTGGCGGCAAGTCCGAGGCGCCCGAGGGCGATGTGCCCGAGGGCCAGCGCCATGTGGTCTTCGAGTTCGACAGCTTCGAGGCCGCAAAGGCCGCCTATGAAGACCCGGCCTATCAGGAGATCTCCCTGATCCGTAAGGCCACCGCAGAAAGCACGATCATCCTCGTTGAAGGGCACACGGATGTCTGATGTGCCCGCCGCAACGCCGCAGGACGAGACCGACGCCGCCGGCCGGCTTGTCGCCGCCGACGGCACCCCGCTGAAGCGCAGCCTCGCGCGCGCCCTGCGCCGCCAGAAGCTGCGCGCGCTGCTGCTGATCGCGCCGCTGCTGCTGTTCATCCTGCTCACCTTCATCGCGCCCATCGCCGACATGCTGTTCCGCTCGGTCGAGAACGACATCGTCAGCCGCACCCTGCCGGAGACGGTGGAGACGCTGGGCGAGTGGGATTATTCGAGCGGCGAGCTGCCCGATGACGCGGCCTACCTCGCGCTTTACCGCGACCTCTCGGTCGCCACCGAATACAAGACACACACCCGCCTCGGCTCGCGCCTGAACTACGAGACCTCGGGCATCTCCTCGCTCTTCCGCAAGACCGGCCGGGGCGTAGAAGACATGGGTGAGCTCTATCAGGACCAGTTCGAGGATCTCGACGCGGCGTGGAAAGAGCCAGAAACATGGGCCCGGATGATGGCCTCGGAAGAGTGGCTCGCCGCGGAGGACCGCGCAGCCACGCCGCTGGAGCTGCGCGACGGGATCGCAGGGGCGCTGCCCAACACCGCCCGCGCATATGAGCAATTTGCGGAGTTCACGCAAAACGAAGATGGCGACGACCCGGCCGAGGAAGACCCCTGGGCCTATGTCTACGCCATGCTCTGGCTCGACCTGACCGGCCCGGTGCAGATGGATGCCTACCAGGGCCCCGACGCGGCCCTGCTGGAAGCGGCCGCCGAGGCGGCACCCGGCTTCGAGAGCCAGACGTGGCGCGCGGGCTTTGCCGACATCGACAACGACTGGGAGGATGTCGAGGTCTGGGGCACGATCAAGGCCTACTCGGGCGAGTTCACCTCGGGCTACTTCCTCAACTCAGTCGATCTGCAACTGACGCCGGAGGGCATCGAGAAGCAGGACGAGAACCAGCGCATCTATCTCAAGCTGTTCTGGCGCACGATCGTCATGTCGCTCGCCATCACCTTCAGCTGCATCCTGCTGGGCTACCCGGTGGCGTGGCTGCTGGCCAACCTGCCGATGCGGGTGAGCAATGTGCTGATGATCCTAGTGCTGCTGCCGTTCTGGACTTCGCTTCTGGTGCGGACCAGCGCGTGGAAGGTGCTGCTGCAACAGCAGGGGGTGATCAACGATATCCTCGTCTGGATCGGGCTCATATCCGATGCCAACCGGCTGGTGATGATCAACAACGTCACCGGCACGATCATCGCGATGACCCATATCCTGCTGCCCTTCATGATCCTGCCGATGTACTCGGTGATGCAGACCATTCCGCCCAGCTATCTGCGCGCGGCCAAATCACTGGGCGCGACCAACTGGGTGGCCTTCTGGCGGGTCTACTTTCCGCAATCGGTGCCGGGTATCGGGGCGGGGTCGATCCTCGTGTTCATCCTCGCCATCGGCTACTACATCACGCCCGAACTGGTGGGCGGGACCAAGGGGGTCTTTATCTCGAACCGGATCGCCTACCACATCTCGACCTCGCTCAACTGGGGCCTCGCGGCCGCGCTGGGCACGATCCTTCTGGCAGCGGTCCTGCTGCTCTACTGGGCCTATGACAAGATCGTGGGCATCGACAACGTGAAGCTGGGGTAGGGCAGATGGCAGTTCCAACATACGCAACGACGGGCCAGCGGATCTGGTACTACGGCTTCCGGGTGATCTGCGGGCTGATCTTCTTCTTCCTGATCGCCCCGATCCTCGTGATCATTCCGCTGAGCTTCAATGCTGAAGACTTCTTCACCTTCACGCCGGAGATGCTGAGCTTCGATCCCGAGGGGTATTCGCTGAAGCACTACCGCGACTTCTTCACCAACTCCGACTGGCAGCAGGCTCTGCGGAACTCGGTGAGCATCGCGCCAGTGGCAACGCTGCTGTCGGTGGGCTTCGGGACGCTGGCGGCCATTGGCCTTTCGTCCGAGCACGTCCCGTTCCGCCGGGCGATCATGGCGATCCTGATCTCTCCGATGATCGTGCCGCTGATCATCTCGGCGGCGGGGATGTACTTCTTCTACTCCCGCGTCGGGCTGCAAGGCACCTATGTCGGCGTCGTGCTGGCCCATGCGGCGCTGGGCATTCCCTTCGTCATCATCACCGTGACCGCCACGCTGGTGGGCTTTGACCGCTCGCTGACGCGCGCGGCTGCCTCGATGGGCGCGGACCCTGTGCGGACCTTTTTCAAGGTCCAGATGCCGCTGATCCTGCCCGGCGTGATCTCCGGCGCGCTCTTTGCCTTCATCACCAGTTTCGATGAGGTGGTGGTGGTGCTCTTCGTGGGCTCTGCCGGGCAGAAGACGCTGCCGTGGCAGATGTTCATCGGGCTGCGCGAGCAGATCTCTCCGACCATCCTGGCGGTGGCCACGCTGCTGGTGGTGATCTCCATCGCCCTGCTGGCCAGCGTCGAGATGCTGCGGCGTCGGAGCGAGCGGCTTAGAGGCATGTCACCCGGCTGAGCGGTCGGACTGGGGGTTTCACACCCCCAGACCCCCGTGGAGATATTTCCGGCAAGAAAATGCACGACTTGTGGGGACAATTTGAATCGAATTGTCCACTTTCTTGCTGAAAATACCCGAAGGAATCTTACGGCAGCAGCGTGAGCCAGCCCCAAGCCGTGAGCATCGTCAGGCCGGTGGCGAAGAGCACCGCGGTGGCGGCCACGCGTTTTGCGCGATCATACATATTGGCGAAGATATAGGCGTTCACGCCCGGTGCCATGGCTGCGGT
Source organism: Oceanicola sp. (assembly GCA_017792405.1). Lineage (GTDB taxonomy): Bacteria > Pseudomonadota > Alphaproteobacteria > Rhodobacterales > Rhodobacteraceae > Vannielia. Next base: position 2,166,829 of record CP051231.1, on the reverse strand, counting down.
GATGGTGGCCGAACGCAGGCCGGGGGTGTCGACCCCAGTGAGATGGGCGAGGCTCCATGTGATGGCAGGATGCAACCCGAGCGCCAGCAGGCAGACCATCAGCGCCACGCGGATATCGCCCTCGGGGCGGTAGCGGTAGAGCACCCCGCCGAGGGCGAAGAGGGCTGCGGGCAGGCCGGCGCGGGCGATGAGATCGGCCGCGTCCATGATGACGGCCGGCACCGGCAGGCCGGTCACGTTGACGGCGAGACCGGCGAGGATGCCGATGATGAAGCCGTTGCGAAACACGTTGCGTGCCACGCGGCCCGGCAGGGCGGAGAGGGGCGCCTCGCGGGCGCGGGCGAACTCCATCACCACGATGCCGGCGGTCAGCAGAACGGGGGCGTGCAAGGCGATGATGGCGTAGTTGCCGGTCAGCGCTTCCTCGCCATAGGCGCGCTCGGTGATCGGCAGGCCCAGCAGCAGCGAGTTGGAGAAGAGGCAGGCGAAGCCGATCACGACCGAATCCTCCCACTCGCGTTTGAAGATGAATCGCGCCCCCGCGATGCCTGCGGCGAAGCTGACGAAGGCGCCCGCGTAGAACGACAGCAGCAGCGCCGGTTGGAAGCTCGCCGCCAGATCGAGCCGGGTCATGGCGGCGAAGAGCAGGAGCGGGATCGAGAAGTTCTGGGCGAAGCCCATCAGCAGATCGGTCGCCTCGGGCTTGAAGTTCAGCTTCCAGACCGCGAGGTAGCCGAACCCGATGACAAGGAAGACCGGGAGGATGACCGAGGTGAGCGCGCTCATGCTGGCAGGCTCAGGACCATGCCGTCATAGGCGGGGGTCACATGGGCCGGGGTTTCGGCCTCGACGGCGGCGTAATCCATGTCGATGTGCATGTTGGTGAGCACGGCCTGCCGGGGCGCGGCGCGTTCGATCCACTCCAGCGCTTTGGCGAGGTGCACATGGGAGGGGTGCGGCGCGCGGCGGAGCGCATCGAGCACCCAGATGTCGAGGTCCTGCAGGGCGAGCCATGCGGCATCGGGGATGTCGGACACATCCGGCAGGTAGGCCAGCCCGCCGATGCGGAAGCCGAGCGCATCGATCCTTCCATGCTCCACCTCGAAGGGGGCGAGGGTGATCGGCCCGCCTGCGCCCTCCACGGTGAAGGGTCCGTCGATGGCGCGCAGGTCGAGGATGGGCGGATAGTCGGAGCCGGGCGGTTGCACGAAGGCATAGCCGAAGCGGGCGATCAGGTCGTCTGTCGTGGCGCCATCCGCCCAGACCTTCACCCGGTTGCGCATGTTGTAGACAATCTGGCGCAGGTCATCGAGGCCGTGGGTATGGTCGGCGTGGGCGTGGGTAAAGGCAACGCCGTCGAGCGCGCCGACCTTGGCATCGAGCAGTTGCGCACGCAGGTCGGGCGAGGTGTCGATCAACACCCGCGTGGTGCCATCGAGGCCGTCACGTTCCACCAGCAGGGAGCAGCGGGTGCGGCGGTTGCGAGGCTCGTCCGGGTCGCAATCGCCCCAGTTGTCTGGCAGGCGTGGCACGCCGCCCGAAGAGCCACAGCCGAGGATGGTGAAGCGATAGCTCACGCGGCGACCTTGCTGAAGAGCCGCTCGAAGTTGGCCTCGGTCGCGGCGGCGAAATCCTCATAGCTGAGGCCGAAGACCTCTGCGCCGACCTTGGCGGTATGGGCGGTATAGGCGGGCTCGTTGCGTTTGCCGCGGTGGGGCGGGGGGGCGAGGTAGGGGCTGTCGGTTTCCACCAGCACTCGGTCGAGTGGGGCGGCGGCGAAGATATCGCGCAGTTCCTGACTCTTGGGGAAGGCGGCGATGCCGGACATGGAGAGGTAGAAGCCGAGATCGAGCGCGGCCTTTGCCAGCTCTGCAGAGGAGCTGAAGCAATGCATGACGCAGCTGTAAGGCCCATCCTCGTAGCCCTCGCGCAGGATGGCGGCCATGTCGTCATCGGCGGCGCGGGCGTGGATGATCAGCGGCAGGCCGGTTTCGCGGGCGGCCTCGATGTGGAGGCGCAGCGAGGTCTGCTGCACCTCGGCGCTCTCGGCGGTGTAGTGATAATCGAGGCCGGTCTCGCCAATGCCCACACATTTGGGGTGGGCGGTGGCGGCCTTCAGCTCATCTACGGTAATCAGCGGCTCGCCCGCCACACTCATCGGGTGGATGCCGAAGGCGTGGAAGACTTGATCGTAAGTATCGGAAATGGCCTGCACATTCGCCAGCCCGGCGCGCTTGGTGCAGATCGTCACCATTCTGCCCACTCCGGCGGCCTTGGCCCGTTCGATGACCTCGGGCAATTCGCCCTCGAAGTCGGGAAAATCGAGGTGGCAATGGCTGTCGGTGATGATTGGGGGCATGGGGCTCGGGCTTGGGTGGTTTGGCTCAGAGCCGCATGGAGGCGGCGGCATCCGAGATCTTGAGGCAGATATCCGTGATGAGGGCCGGGGCGTCAAGGTTCACCGCCGCGCCAGCGCGGGCGCGGGCGCCCAGCGTGGCGGCCAGTTCGGCCCATGCGCGGGCGCGGGTGGTATCGGGGGCGAGGCGGGCGAGCAGGGCGGCCTCGCCGGGCGCGGCCTCTGGCGCGGGAGGGCCGAGCGCGCCGGTACGGGCGGTGCGGGCGAGCAGCGTGTCGATCAGGCGCACGGTGAGGCGGAAGCGGTCGGCGGCATCGCGCCCGCTGCATTTGGCCGCCAGCGCGAGGGTGGCGGGGCGGTCGAGCCGGGGCAGGTCGCGGAAAAGCGCGACCAGCGCGGCGTAGAGCGTGAGGCCCTCGTCGTCGATCAGTTGCAGGGCGGTGGCCACCGAACCCTCCGAGAGCGCAGAGAGCGCGGCGCGTTGCACCGGGTCTTCCGGCGGCTCGGCTCCGGCGCCACGCAGGGCGGCGGTGAGCGAGGCCTCTGAGAGCGAAGCACAGGGCAGGATCTGGCAGCGCGAGCGGATGGTGGGCAGCAGCGAGGCGGGCGCGTGGGAGATGAGCAGGAGAACGGTGTTCTCGGGCGGCTCCTCCAGCACTTTGAGCACGGCGTTGGCGGCGGAGGCGTTCATCTCGTCGACGGAGTCGATGAGCACCACGCGCCGCGCCTTCTCGGCAGCGGAATAGGCAAAGAAACGCTTCAGCTCGCGGGTGCTCTCCACGTCGATCACGGTCTTGAACCGGGCGGGGGCGGGCTTTTCTACCCATTTCCGGCGGAGCAGCATGAGGTTGCCCTCGGAGCCCGCGGTGATACGGCGGGCAACCGGGTGGTTGGGGTCGACCGCGAGGGTCTCTGGCTTGTCCGGCTCCCCGAAGAGGCCGCCGCCGTCATCGAGAGGCTGGGAGATCAGGAAGCGGGCGATGCGCCAAGCGAGAGTCGCCTTGCCGATGCCGCGCGGCCCGGTGATGAGCCAGGCATGAGGCAGGCGGCCGGAGTTGAAGGCGGCGAGAAAGCGGGCCTCGGCCTCTTCCTGCCCATAGAGGGTTTCGGTATGGCGCGGGTGCGGGTAGTCGCCAAGGCGGTCGGCCTCGGGCAACTCTTCAGCCACACCAAGGGGCGCGGCGCTCATCGCATATGCTCCCGGACGGCGGTGATGACATCGGCAGTGATCGCCTCGGCGGGGCGGCCCGCGTCGATCAGGCGGCAGCGGGCGGGGTTGGCCTCGGCCAGCGCGAGGAACCCGGCACGGAGCTTCTGCTGAAAGGCGAGGCCCTCCTCCTCGAAGCGGTCCTCGCCGGAGGCGCGGGCGAGGCCACGGGCCAGCGCCACCTCCGGGTCCATGTCGAGAATGAGGGTGAGATCCGGCTCGCGCCCGATGGCGAGGGTGTGGAGCGCGTCGACGAACTCACGCAGCTCGCCGCGTGCGGCGCCTTGATAGACGCGGGTTGAATCGGCGAAACGGTCGGATATCACCACCTTGCCCGCGGCGAGGGCGGGGGTTATGACGCGCTCCAGATGGTCGCGCCGCGCGGCGGTGAAGAGCAGCGTTTCTGTCTCGCCAGACCAGCGGTCCGGCGCGCCTTCCACCAGAAGGCGGCGGATCTCCTCGGCGCCTGCAGAGCCGCCGGGTTCGCGGGTCAAAACGACCTTGCGACCCTCGCTCTCGGCCCACGCGCCAAGCGCCCGCGCTTGGGTGGATTTCCCGGCGCCGTCAATCCCTTCGAGGGTGATGAAGAACCCGTGAGGCTGCGTCATGCGCGGACGTTATACCGAGGCTCTTGCAGGCGCAAACCGCTCGCCAGACGAGATTTGAGGGCTCCGGCGGGAGATGTTTGGAGCCAGAAAATAAGCAGGGCGGTGCATGCTGCGTTTTCTTGCTGAAAATACTCCAGTGCCCGGCCTCAAACCGCGCAGCAGGCGCGTTGGAAGGCGTTGCCTGCGGGACGGGAGGCGGTGCGCGCCCCGCCGCTTTGAGGCGCCCTATTGCGGCGCGGCCTGCCCGGCAAATTGCTTCATCAGCACGCCCGCCGCCGTTTTGATCCGGGGCAGGAAGCCGCCCTTCGGGATGTCGCGCTCTGCCACCAGAGGCACGGTGATCGCCTCCATGTCGGGCAGAGTCACGGTGAGGCTGGCGACCTCGTCGCCAGCCGCCACAGGCGCGCGCAGCGGGCCTTCATAGCTGACTTCGGCTTCCAGCCGGTCCTGCGCCAGCGCGGGCATCAGCACGTCGAGATCATTGGCCAGCACGAGGCCGACGCGCGGCTCCGCGCCCATCCAGACAGGTGCTTCGGCGATGCGGGTGCCCTCATCGGCAACGGTCTTCTGCACGAACTGCCGGAAGGCCCAGTTGACGATATTGATCGCCTCCTGCTTGCGGGCATCCTCGGAAGGCAGGCCGGTGATGACAAAGACGATGCGGCGGTTGCCCTGCTTGGCCGATCCGACGAGGCCATAGCCCGCTTCGGTGGTGTGGCCGGTCTTCAGCCCGTCCGCCCCGATCCCGAGCTTCAGCAGCGGGTTGCGGTTGTTGTGATTGGTCGGCACCCGCCCGTCGAACACGAACTTCTCCATGCCGAAGTAGCCGTAGTATTCGGGGAACTCGCGGATCAGCCGCAGCGCCAGAATGCCGAGGTCGTGCATCGACATGCGCTGCCCCGGGTTGGGCCAGCCGCTGGCGTTCGCGAAGGTGGAATTCTCCATGCCCAGATCGCGGGCACGCTCGTTCATCAGCCGGGCAAACCCGTCTTCGGTGCCAGCCAGCCCTTCGGCCACCACGACGCAGGCGTCATTGCCCGATTGCACCACGATCCCCTGGATCAGCTGCTCAACAGAGGGCCTGTCAGTGGTGTTCAGGAACATCGACGAGCCGCCCATATTCTTGGCGCGCTCGCTGACGGTAAAGGTGGTGTCCAGCGTCACCCGCCCGTCGCGCAGGGCCTCGAAGAGCATGTTCAGCGTCATCAGCTTTGACATGCTGGCCGGGGGCAGAGCGGTGTCGGCGTTTTTCGATAGCAGGATCGTGCCGGTCGTCTCATCGACCACCCAGGCCGAAGTGGCGCGGGTCTCGAAGGCGGCGGCGGCAGTGGTGGCGGCGGCGATCACCGCGGCGGCGATCAGGGTTGCGAGGCCGTGGAGGCGAAGCATGGGGGCGGATGTCCTTTCCTGTCCGGCCCCGGCGTGAGGGTGCCGGGGGTGGTGCAGGGCGGGAGTGGCTGCTTTGGCTGAGTCCCGCCTCAGTTCGTCACAAAATACGCATCCTGGAAGCCCATCGCCTTAACTTTTTCGAGAAGCACCGCGCGATCGGCGGCACTATGCGCAGGGCCGATCACAACGCGCCAGAAGGTCTTTCCGGCGGACTGCTGCTCGTAGACGGTGGGCACCACACCGGACTTGCGCATGTTGGCAGCGGTGCGATTTGCGTTTTCCTCGACCGAGAAGATCCCGATCTGAACGTAGTTCTTGCCGCCCGAGGGCTTGGGACCGGCGGCCTTGGGAGCCGTTGCGGTCGCGGCGGCTGCCGTGGGCGCCAGCGGGGCGGCGGAAATCTCTGGGGTGGCCACGCCGGCGGGCGCCGTGGGGGCGGCCGCATCCGGCGCGGCAGCGATGGTCGCATCGGCCTTGGCGCGCTGCGATTTCTTGCCCTTCAGGCGCTGCCAGAAGCCCTTCTTGGCCTTTTCCGGCTGGGGTGTCGGGGCAGCTGCAGTCTCAATGGCCGCATCGGCCCCTGCGGTGCCGGTGCTTTCGGCGGCGGCAATAGCAGCTTCAGCGGCGGCCAGCGGCGCATCGAGCGACTTCTGCTGGATCGCTTCGGGCTCGGCGATGGTTTCGGCGTCGACTGCAGCGGCGGCAGGGGCCGCAGCGGCGGGCGCCTGCTCGGGCACTTCCTCGCGCACCAGCGCCACAACGCTCAGCTTGGTCGGCGCACCGGGCAGCACGCCCAGCGCATTGGCCGCATCGGAGGAGACCTGAAGCTTCGGCCCCGGGTTGTCACGCTCGCGCTTGAAGAGGGCGCCGATCACGAACTTGCCGTTGGACTGGTTGCGGATGATCACCCGCTCGGGCTCTTTCACATCCGGATGGGCGATCCAGACACCGCCCAGCGAGGGGCGGCCATCCCAAAGACCGTCTTCGTTCTTGGAAAAGACCTCGGGCGCCTCGACATCGCGCTCCACCAGCTTCGTCGCCGCCGGACGGCTCGCCGCAGCGGAGACCTCCGCGCCATCGGCCTTCTTGGCACCGAGTTTCAGCCCCGTGCCATCCTCACAAGCCGCGAGTGCCAGAACCGACACGGAAATCACGCCTACATGAAGGAGTTTGCCCTTGCCCATGCTTCGCCCCTTTGTCCGCCGAGTGGTCGGGTCTTTGCCCGCCATCGCATTTTTTGCCGCCGGTTTGCCCGGCTGAACTGCTCTCGAACGTCACAATACATAGGTGAAGGGCGCATGGAAACCCGGGATATCGGAGCCAAGCAAAAATTGGCGTGAGGGGTGTTGCCTTTTCCCCCACGGCGGGGTTTTACCAGCATCAGACCCGCCGGAGGAGTGGCAGAGTGGTCGAATGCACCGGTCTTGAAAACCGGCGTGCGTGAAAGCGTACCGTGGGTTCGAATCCCACCTCCTCCGCCACTATCACCGTTCCATGAGAGTTTGGCCCGGCTATAGGCAAAAGCCCTTGTGGATAGTCTGCGGATTCGGCGTTGGGCGGCCTGATTATGCGAGGGGTGCATTTCGTTTCTGGTAGTCCCTCCACGGTCAGCCTAAGAGGGGAGGGTGCTACACATCCTCGCCCCATGATCCGCCTTTTCTTCGACTACTATCGCCCGCACATGCGGCTGTTCTGGCTCGACTTCGGCTGTGCGGTTGCCTCGGGCCTGCTGGAGCTGGCTTTTCCGTTGGCCATTGCGGGGTTCATCGACACGTTGTTGCCGCAGGGCGACTGGGCGCTGACCGTTCTGGCGGCGGGCGGGTTGGTGGCGGTTTACGTGATCAACACGGTGCTCATGGCGATCGTGACCTATTGGGGCCACATGCTGGGCATCAACATCGAGACCGAGATGCGGGCGCGTGCGTTCGACCGGCTCACGCGGCTCAGTTGGTCGTGGTTCGACCGGGCCGAGACCGGCAAGCTGGTGGCGCGGGTGACGCGCGACCTCGAAGAGATCGGCGAGGTTGCCCACCACGGGCCGGAAGACCTGTTCATCGCGATCATGACCTTTATCGGGGCCTTTGCCCTGATGCTCTGGCTGCATCCGCAACTGGCGCTCATCACCCTTGTCATCGTGCCGGTCATGGCCTGGCTGCTCGCCCACTACGGCGGGCGGATGACCCGGGCGTGGCAGGCGATCTATGCCCGGGTCGGGGCATTCAACGTGCGGTTGGAGGAGAGCATCGGCGGCATCCGCGTGGTGCAGGCCTTCACCAACGAGCCGCATGAGCGGGCGCTCTTTGGCGAGGACAACACCCGGTACCGCACCACCAAGCTGGAGGCCTACAGGATCATGGCGGGCGTCACCGCGCTGCATTACATGGGGCTGCGGGTGGTGCAGGTGGTGGTGATGGTCGTCGGCGCGGGCTACGTGTTTCAGGGCAGCCTCAGCACCGGCTCCTACGTGGCCTTCCTGCTGCTGGTCGGCGTGTTCTTTCGCCCACTGGAGAAGATCGCGGCGGTGCTGGAACTTTACCCGCGCGGGATCGCGGGCTTCCGCCGTTACCTCGAACTGATGAACACCGCCCCGGAGATCACCGATGCCGAGGGCGCGCATGAGGCGCCTGCGCTGACCGGGGCGATCAGCTTCGACAAGGTGAGCTTTGCCTATGACGGCGCGCGCGGTGTGCTGCATGACATCAGCCTCGAGATCGCCCCCGGCGAACAGGTGGCGCTGGTGGGCCACTCCGGCGCGGGCAAGACGACGCTGGCCGCACTGGTGCCGCGGTTCTACGAGCCCAGCACGGGCAAGATCCGGATTGACGGCATGCCGATCCGCGAGATGACGCTGGCGTCGCTGCGCAGTCAGGTCGGGCTGGTCAGCCAGGATGTGTTCCTCTTCGGCGGCACCCTGCGCGAGAACATTGCCTATGGCGCGCTCGAGGCCGATGAGGCTGAGATCATGGCGGCGGTGGAGAACGCGCAGCTCGGCGGGCTGGTGCGCGAGTTGCCGGACGGGCTGGACACGATGGTCGGCGAGCGCGGGGTCATGCTTTCGGGCGGGCAGCGGCAGCGGGTGGCGATTGCGCGTGTGTTCCTGAAGAACCCGCCGATCCTGCTGCTGGATGAGGCGACCTCGGCACTCGACCGGGGCACCGAGCGCGAGGTGCAGGCGGCGCTGACCCGGCTCTCCGAAGGGCGCACGACGCTGACCATCGCCCACCGGCTCAACACCATCCGCCACGCCGACCGCATCATCGTGCTCGATCAGGGCCGGATCGTGGAGATGGGCACTCATGACGAGTTGGTGGACCGGCAGGCGGCCTACCACGCGCTCATCAGCTGAGCGGGCAGGGCGGGGCGCTTGTGGCTGGCCCGCCGCCCGCCCGCGCGGTAGAGGTGAACGGCCAGACCATCACGCGGACCAGCATGGACGACCAACCCAGAGCCCGAGCAGAGCTGTTTGCCGATGACGCCGACCCGGCGATGGGCGCCAACCGGGTGTGGTTCAACTTGCTGCGCATTCATCGCAGCACCGGCGCTCGCATCGCGCGCGCTCTGCGTGAGATCGGCGTGGGCGACCCTGTGTGGTACGAGATCCTGCTGGAGTTGGAGCGCGCTGGCCCCGAGGGCATGGCGATGGCCGCCCTGGAGCGCAAGCTGTTCACGACCCAATATGCCCTCTCACGCCATGCGGCGCGTCTGGAGGAGGAGGGGTGGATCTCGAGCGCATCCGCTCCCGGCCCGGGGCGGGGCAAGGTGCTTCGGCTGACCGAGGCGGGCAAGGGCAAGCATATGGAGATATGGGCCGTTTACAGCGAAGCCATCGCCGATGAGATCGGCGCGCGGCTCTCGGTCGACGAGGCCTATGACCTCGCCCGCGTGCTCATCCGGCTCTACGACTGAAAACGCCGCCGATGCGGGGCACCGGCGGCGTTGGGTGTTGCCCGATGTTCGGGGTCAGAACTTGGCGACGGCCACCAACGAGATGGTGCGGCCCGGTTCGCGCAGAGGTATGATCGTGCCGTATTCGCCGCCGTATGTCGCCCGGTCGGCATATTGCTCGTCGAAGAGGTTGTTGACCTCGGCGCGGATGGTCAGGTTGGGCAGGCTGGGCGGCACGTATTCGGCCCAGGCATTGACCACGGTGTAGCCGTCGAAGTCGTTCAGGGCCGGATCGTCGAAGTCGTAATCCAGTGCAACATCGAGACCGCCGCCGACCTTCAGGCCATCGACGCGGGTTTCCTGCTCGACTTCGAAGGCCACCAGCGTGCCGAGCGGCGCGCCGTAGTCCTGCGCCGTGAAGCTCTCACCAGACGCGCCGTCGATCTCGACATCGCTGTGCGAGAGCGTCATGCGGGCAAAGCCGGTGCCCCAGCCATAGGTCGCGCCGAGGTTGAAGCCCTTGCTCTTGAAGTCGAAGTTGTTGGTGCTGCTGCGGGCGTTCTTGATTTCGGTGACGAAGAGCTCACCGGAGAGCGTGAGGTCGCCGCGTGTCCAGTCGAAGCCGATGGTGGCGTTGTCGGCCCGGGCGGCTTCCAGCCCGTCGTAGGCCGTGGCGCCCAGCATCCGCCAGTACTCGTAGTTGTCTTCGATCACCAGCCCGCCGAACACCGAGGAGACCCCGCCGCGCAGGGTGAGTTCGTCGGTCGCGGCGAAGGCGAGGGAGGCGTTGCCGGACCAGCCTGAGAAGTCCCCCTCGAAGCCGTTCACGCCGGTAAAGCTCTGGCTGTCATAGCGTGCACCGAAGGACACCTTGAGCCGGTCGGTCGGCTGCAGCCGTGCTTGGGCGAACAGCCCGACGTTCTGGGATTCTTCGGTCTGATCTTCGGCGTAGGTCGGGCTCAGGTAGTTGCCGAAGCGATCCTGATAGTCGATCCCGGCGGTCACTGTGTTGCCTTCGCTCAGGTGGAAGGTGTTCTGGAAGGTTGCCGAGAAGGTGCCGGAGCGGCCGTTGCTGTCCCACGGTTCGGGCTTCACGATCTCGCTCTCGGAGTAACCGATGTGCACGCGCGGGTCCCACATGCCGGTGGCATCGGGGGTCTCGTAGACGAAGGAGTAGCTCTCGCGCGTGGTGTTGTAGAGCGTGAGCGCGTCGTCGACGCCATTGAAGCCGCCGAAGTTCGCGCGTTCCTGCCGCAGGGAGCTGTCCATCAGGCGCTGGGCCGAGAATTCGAAGCGGTGGCCGCCCGCCTCGTAGGCGACCTTGCCGAGGTAGCTCTCCAGCGCGGCGCGGGTGCCGTAAACGCGGTTTCCGTCCCCGTCCTCATAGTCTTCGCCATCGGCGAGCTTACCGTAGAGCAGCCATTCGAAGCCGCCTTGCTGACCGGCGAGGGTGAGCGACGATTGCAGGGTCTGGCCGTTGTCGGAAAACGACAGGCGGACGTTGCCGCCAAAGCTGTCGCCCGGCTCCAGAATGTCGGTGGCATCGACAGTTTCAAACACGACCGAGCCCGCCAGCGCATAGGGGCCCGCATCGGCGGGCGAGACGGTGGCATCGGCGCGGACCTGCTTGAGCAGGCCGGGGTCGATGGCGTTGGCCGAGACGTGGTGGAAGGCGCGGTTGTTCTGCGCCGTGCCATCGACGGTAACGCCGAGGTTCAGCATATCGACGCCGTTGACGAAGATCTTCTGGGTCAGCGGCAGCGCGCCGCCAACGGAGACCGAGGCGATGCCCGAGAACACGTCTTTCAGGTCGCCGGTGCGGGCGCGCTCGAGTTCACGATCGGAGACATACATCGAGGTCGCGCGGTCGGCCTCGTCGCCCAGCTCGTCGCGCTGCTGCACGATGATCGGGTCGAGGGTGAAAACGGGTTGCGCATCCTGCGCGTGGAGTGCCCCGCCCGAGAGCGCGAGCAGCGCAAGAGCGGAGCAGGAGGCAGCGGAGTCGCTGCGGCGGAATGTGAGTGGCATGGGAGTCCCCTGAGTGTCGTCTGTCTTGGCTGGGCTCAGAGGCGTGGCTGGCCCTTGCGTAGAGGGCGCGGCATTAATATGCAAGTGCATGTAACCTGTTTTTACAGGGGTATGGCGCTTTTTGGCAACCGGGCTTTCAGGCTTCGGGAGCTGTCCAGTAGGCGGCCACCTGATAGCTCTCGCGCGGGGCGGCAGCCTTTGCCAGCAGGGCGCGCAGGGCCACGGCCTCGCTGCGCTCCCCGGCGAAGAACCGAAAGCTCCCGTCGCGCGGCGCTCCGAGCTGGTCGAAGGCCTCAAGTGGTGTGAGGCCCTCGCTGCGCAGTACCCAAGCGAGCTCGATGCCGGGCGGGTGCGCGAGGGTCTGAACATCGGCCTGCTCGGGCACAAAGAGCACAGCCTTGCCGCGCGTGTCCTCCGGCAAGGCGGCGAGTTGCCGGGCGATGACCGGCACAGCGGTTTCATCGCCCACGAGGCCCATCCAGCGCTGCCCCTCGATCAGCTTGCTGCCGCCCGGGCCGGTGATGGCGATGCTGTCTCCGCCGCGGACGCCACGGGCCCATTCGGTGACGCGGCCGCCCTCGTGGACGAAGACATCAAAGGTCATCCGTGCGGCCTCGCCATCGGCCACGATCTTTCGCGTGGTGTAGACCGGGCGGTGCCAAGCCTCAATGCCGCCGGGCCAGCGTGTGACGCCGGTCTCATCGGTGGCGGGCAGGGCGGCGCCCTCTGGGCCGAACAGCAGGCGAAAGTGCAGCCCGCCTTCGTTGAATCGGGCGAGGTCATCGCCTTCAATTACCACCCGGATGTAGGAGGGTGAGAGCTGCTCGGCGGAGACGACCTGCGCCACGCTCAGGTTGGCAGGGCGCCTTCCGGCGACAGCATCTTGCCACGCAGGCGTTTGGCCCATGCTCTCAAGCCGCGCGCTCAGCAGGTCGCGCATGATCTGCAAGTCCCCGTCGGAGCCGGCCTCGATCCGAAGCAGGGTGCCAGCCCCCTCGCCGCGCAGTTCGATCTGGCCCAGACGGGCTTGTATCACGAGGCCAGTCGCGCTTTCGATGGCGTCGAGGCCATTGGCTTCGGCCACGCGGGAGAAGGCCACGCGCGCCTGATTGGCGGGCAGGGCGAGGTTGGTGCGGGCTTCGGGCATGGTCGGCCCCTCAGAACGTGTAGTCGAAGCGCACGCCGATCTCGCGGCGCTCGCCGAGCCAAGCCGAGGCGCCTTGGCCGCCCTCGACGTATTCATACTGGTAGAAGCGCTCGTCGAAGAGGTTGGTGGCGTAGCCGGTCAGGCTCATGCCGTTGTCCCATTTGTAGCCGAGCGAGGCATCGGCCACGGTGTAGGCATCGAGCATCGCGGGGTCCGCCACGCCATTCTCGATCCGGCTCATGCGCTCGCCCACGTAGGTTGCCTGTGCGCCACCGAACCAGCCCACATCGCCCTGCCGCCAGTTGAAGCCGAGGGTGATGGTGGTCTCTGGCGCGAGCGGGAAGGGCTTGCCCGAGTAGTCGGTGGTGTTGATCGCGAAGTCCTTGAACTCGGTGTGCAGCAGGCCGACCGAGCCGTAGAGATCGAGGTTGTCGGAGGCGGCGTAGGCCAGCTCCAGCTCGGCGCCGTAGCTCACCGACTTGCCCGCGTTGGTGATGTAGTAGCTGGTGCTGTCGCCCGGCGTTTCGAGGATCTCGACCTGCTGGTTGTCCCAATCCTGGTAGAAGAGGCTGGCGCCCACGGTCAGGCGGTCATCCATCAGCGTTCCGCGATAGTTCAGCTCGATGTTGTGCGCCTGCTCGGCCTCATATTCGCGCAGGGTGCCAGAGCTGATCTGATAGGAGGCGCCGCCGGGCCGGTAGCCTTGCTGGTAGATCAGCGAGAGCTGCTGGCGGCTGTCGATCTCCCAGGTCAGCCCCAACTTGGGGATGAACTCGGTGGCCTCGTAGCTTGTGGAGGGCGCCGCCGTTCCGCCGGAGCTGGCCTCCTGCTCCTGGCTGTAGTGGTCGAGCCGCCCGCCCGCGATCACCCGCCAGCCGGGGGCGAACTCGTAAGAGACCTCGCCAAAGAGCGCGGTGTTGGTCACATCGATGGTGTTTTCGTTCTCGGTGACGGAGCCGAACATCCATGTGTCGCGGAAGGCCTCGGTGCGTTCCTTGGCGGCATAAAGCCCGGCGACCCAGCGCAGCCCGCCGTCATCGTAGTTGAGGCGGAACTCCTGACTGAGGATCGTCTGGTCGAACTCGCCATCGACCCAATACATCTCGCCCGGCGTGCCCTCGTTGATCGAGTGGCGCCCGGTGACGGAGTGGGTGAGGCCGGTTTGCGCGGTAAAGGTCAGCCCGTTCGAGAATTCGTGCTTCACCTCAAGGCCGAGGTTGTCGACGGTGGTTTCGCGGATTTCCTGATAGGTGATGGCGCCGGGCGAGAGCGGCTCCAGCACGCCCCAGTCATCGCCGCGCATGTCGTCATACTCGATCCCGAGGCCAAACCAGCCGGGGCCGATGATGTTGTTATAGGCCGGTCCGTCGAAACTGTGGGAGTAGCTCAGGATCACATCGGTTGCGCCGGAGGGGCGCCACAGGAGCTTGCCCCGCAGCGTGTAATAATCATCTGTCTTGAAGTCGTCGTAGCGGTCGTATCCCTCGAGCGAGGGGTAGCTGATGTCGCTGTCCTTCTTCGACCATTCGGCGCTCACACGGTAGGCCAGCGTGTCGGAGAGCGCATCGCCGAAGGCGACGCCGATCTGCTGCTTGTTGTTCTCGCCGTAGGTGAGCTGCACCTTGCCGGAGCGGGCGAACTCCGGGTCTTTCGTGCGCAGGTAGACGGCCCCGGCCAGCGCGTTGCGGCCCGAGAGGGTGCTCTGCGGGCCGCGGTAGACCTCCACCTGCTCCACATCGAAAGTGCCCCGAAAGCCGCGACGGGTGCCTTCGACCGTCTGCTGCACGCCGTCGATGTAAAGCGAGGCCACTGGCGCGCCTGCACCGCCGGGGGTGAGCCCCTCGGAGTTGACGCCGCGAATGGTGAACCCGCTCTCGTTAAGGTCGCCATCACCGAAGTTGGGCACACGGTCCATGATATCGCGCCACTGGGCGAGGTTGGTGCGGCTGAGGTCGACCTCATCCACTACCAAAACACTGGCGGTGGTGCTCTGCGCATCATCGGTGGAACGGTCGCCGTAAATCTGGATCGGTTCCAGCTCGATCACCTGCTGCGCGGTGGCGGCGGAGGCGGAGATGAGGGCAGAGAAGCCGAGCAGGGCGGCGGCGAGTTTACGAGGGGACATGCGAGCACCTTGGTCTGTTCCCGCGTGGCGGGAATCGAGCGGTTGAGTGCTGGCATGGGCTGGCTGCTGGGCAAATCCTTAACAAATTACTCAGATTTGAAAAGCCGGTATCGCGGGGCTGTTGCGCAGATGTGTCACTCGGGCACGGTGCGGCGCGGCAGGCAGAGCGGCGTGCCGGTGTCGGGGTCGGTCAGCACGGTGGCCTCGACGTTGAAGGCGGTGCGCAGCACCTCGGGGGTGACGACCTCGCTGGGCCGACCGGAGGCGATGATCCGCCCTGCCTTCAGGGCGACCATCGTATCGGCATGGCGGGCGGCCTGGCTAAGGTCGTGCAGCACGGCGACCACGGTTGCGCCGTGCTCCTTCACCAGCCGTTCCATCAGGCCCAACACCTCAACCTGGTGGGCGAGATCTAGGTAAGTGGTGGGCTCGTCGAGCAGCAAGATGGTGCTTTGCTGGGCCAGCACCATGGCGATCCAGGCCCGCTGGCGCTGGCCGCCGGAGAGCCGGTCGACCAGTGCGTGGCGCAGGCTGATGAGCGAGGTGAGCGCCAGCGCCTCCTCCACTGCCTGCTGGTCGCGGTCGCGCCACGGCCCCAGAACCGAGCGGTGCGGGTAGCGACCCTGCGCCACCAGTTCTTCCACCGTCATCCCTTCTGCCGGGCTCGCGCTTTGCGCCAGCAGCCCGATCTCGCGGGCCAGCGCCCGGGTGGACCTGCGGGCGATGGAGGCACCGTCGAGCACAACCTGCCCGGCGGCGGGGGCGTGCAGCCCGGCGAGCGCGCGCAGCAGGGTGGACTTGCCGCAGCCATTCGGCCCCACCAGCGCGGTGAAGCGGCCCGGCTCGATGGCGAGGTCGAGCCCTTCTATCACGGGGGTTGCGCCGTAGGCGAGGCGGAGGGTGTGGGCGGCGAGGCGGGGGTCAGTCATTGCGGCGTTTCCAGAGGAGGAAGGCGAAGAAGGGCGCGCCGAGCAGCGCGGTGACGAGGCCCACCGGCAGTTGCAGCGGCGGGGCAGTGCGGCGGGCGACGATGTCGGCGGTGAGCAGCAGGGCGGCGCCGACGAGAGCGGCCGCGGGGATGAGGCGGGCGTGGCGTGGGCCAGTTAGGGCGCGGGCGATGTGGGGTGCGGCGAGGCCGACGAAGGCGACCAGCCCGGCGGCGGCCACGGCGGCACCGGAGAGCATGGCGCAGGCGAGGATGGCCAGCGCACGGGCGAGGTTGACTGGCTGGCCGCGCCCCTGCGCCACGTCATCGCCCATCGCGATGAGGTCCAGCTCGCGGGCAGCGGCCCATGCGAACAGGGCAGGGGGCAGGGACCAGCCAAGCAGGTGCGGCAGCTTCTCCCAGCGGCTGTCCTGCAGCGAGCCAGCGAGCCAGACCATGGCGCGTTGCACATAGGCCGGCTCGCCGAAAACCGAGATCGCGCTGGCCCCGGCGCCGGCCAGCGCCGAGAGCCCGATGCCCACGAGGATGATCCGTGTGCCGGTGGTGCCCTGCCGCCAGGCGAAAGCGTAGATCAGCGCGGCCATGGCCAGCGCCCCGGTGAAGGTGAGCCACGGCAGCGCCGTTTCGGGCAGGCTGCCGACCTGCACGATCACCACCATCGCCGCCAGCGCCGCGCCTGCGTTGATGCCCACGATGCCCGGGTCGGCCAGCGGGTTGCGCATCACCGCCTGCGCGATGGTGCCCGCCACGGCCAGCGCCGCGCCGACGAGCAGGGCGGTGACGGCGCGGGGCAGGCGCAACTCGGTGACGATGATGCGCGAGGGGGCGGGCACGTTTTCGGAGCCAAAGAGCGCCCCGAGCACCTCGCCCGGCGGCACGGGCTGGTCGCCCAAAGCGAGCGCGGCGATGAAGGCCAACGCGACCAGTGCGCAGAGGAGAGCCAGCTTCATCCGCGCACCGCCCCGTGGCTGCGGGCCAGCCAGATGAAGAAGGGGGCACCGATGAGCGCGAGCGTGATGCCTGCGGGCATGTCGACGGAGAGGAGCGCCCGGGGGGCTGTGTCGGCCAGAAGCGTCAGCGCTGCGCCGCCGAGGATCGAGAGAGGCAGGATGCGCCCGTAGCCGCCGCCCAGCGTGAGCCGCACCATGTGGGGCACCACGAGCCCGACAAAGCCCAACGGCCCCGCGATGGACACGGCAGAGCCTGCCAACCCGACCACGCAACAAGCCGCGATCGCCCGCCATAGCGCCGGGTTTTGCCCGATGCTGCGGGCCACGTCACCGCCGAGGCTGAGGGTGGTGAACTGGCGGGCAAAGACGAGCGCCGCCGCGAGGGAGAGCGCGGCATAGGGCAGGACGGGGAGAATCTGCGCCAGTTGGCGGCCCTTCAGGCTTCCGGCGGTCCAGAAGCGGACGGCATCGAGGGTCTGGCTGTCGATCAGCAGGATCGCGGTGGTCAGCGCGCCGAGGAAGGTGGCCACGATCACCCCCGCCAGCACCAGCCGGATCGGCGTGCCCCCTCCGCGCCCGGCGGAGGCCATGGCGTAGACCAGCACCGCTGCCGACCCCGCGCCGCCGAAGGCGCACCAGATCAGCGCGGCGCTCGCGGTGACACCGAAGACCGAAAGCGCCAGCACCACCACGAAGGCCGCACCCGCGTTGACCCCGAGCAGCCCCGGCTCGGCCAGCGGGTTGCCGGTGACCGCCTGCATGATCGCCCCCGCCGCCCCCAGTGCCGCCCCGGCAACAATCGCCGCCACAACGCGAGGCAGGCGGACCTGCCAAAGGATTGCATCGGCCCGCCCTTCGCCCGGCGCTAGCAGCGCTCGCGCCGCCTCGGCCACCGATAGTCCTGCGGCCCCGGTGGCCAGCGACCAGAGCGCGACGAGAAGGATCAGCAGGACCAGCCCAAGGGCACAGGCGGCGGTGCGCGTCATTCAGACCCGATCACGTAGCGTTCAATATCGTCTAGCACCGCATGGGCCGAGGCGAGGCCCGAAAACTGCATCCAATGCCCGTGATCGACCCGGTGCACGCGGCCCGCCTCCACCGCAGGCAGCATCTGCCAGAGCGGATTGGCCAGCACCTCCTCGTGGCGACCGTCCTTGTCGCTGTCGTTGGTGCCGCCGACGATGTAGAGCAGCACCTCGCCGTCGAGCTGGGCGAGTTCCTCCCAATTGGGCCGCTTCATCGCCTCCGTGGGGTCATCAGTTGCCTCGTAATCCGTCCGCTGCACACCGGCCTGCCGCATGACGTTGAAAGGCGCATAGCCCCCCGGACTGTCGAGATAGACCTGGAAATCCCACGAGGTGATCCGCACCACGGAGACCTCGGTGGGCGGCACGCGGGCGGCGATGTCTTCGATCCGCGCATCGAGCTCGGCAAACTGCGCCTCGATCTCGGCCTCTTTGCCGGTCAACCCCGCCATGAGGCCGTAAAAAGCGCGCCAATCCGTGCTGGTATAGAGCAGCGTCGGGGCGAGTTGCGACACCATCGGGTAAACCCCGCTGGCCATAGACTCGGAGCCGACGAAGCCCACGATCAGGTCGGGCTGCAGGGCCACCAGCGTCTCGAGGCTGGGCTCGGTGACAAAGCCGAGCGAGGTGATCCCGGCCTCGGTGGCGCGCGCGTTCAGCGCCTCATCGCTCATCCGGTCGAGCGGCGCGCCGACGATGGGCAGGCCAACGTCGAGTCCGATCCCGAGACCGAAACTGGCATCGAGCACCACCACCCGCTGCGGCGCGGCGGGCAGGCAGAGCGGTGCCCCGTAGATGCCCGGGTCGTCAATCGCACCGCCCTCGCAGGCCTCGGCGGCCAGCGGCAGGGCAAGAAATGAAAGTGCTAGGGCAGCGCGGATCATCTGTGCACTCCGGTAAGAAATCTGGAATGGCTCGAGACGATCCTCTGGCTCGCCCCATAGACCAAGACCGGGCACAGAGTGTCAATGCCCACACTGAAGCCAGTCGTCGGACGTGGGGCGCAATCAAAACGTGCTCGGCCGTAGAGAATTTGCAGAAAATTCAAAGCGTTCAGCACGGCTCTGCCACAATTCTGTCGGTGTAAAACCCAAGAGCCGCCCGACATTCGCCGATGCGTCTCCGCGGACGGGCAATGGGTGGGGCGCGCCTTATCCGACGCTGCAAGAGCATGGCTTCAATGAACGCACTGTCACCAATCTCTTCTTCTTCTGCCGTCACCGGCGATGAGCTGCCGCCGGGGACGGTGCTCGGCGGCGGCCAGTATACGATCGAGCGCTATCTCAACGGTGGCGGCTTCGGGGTGACCTATCTCAGCCGCGACAGTCTGGGCAGGCCGGTCGTGATCAAGGAGTGCTTTCCCGGCGCCATGTGCTGCCGCCGGGGCGCTTCGGTGCGGTTGCGCACGACCTCGAACATTGGCGCCTTCGATCAGGTGCTGGAGCTGTTCAAGAAGGAGGCACGGGCCCTTGCCGCGCTGGCGCACCCCAATGTGGTGGGCGTTCATCAGATCTTCGAGGAGAACGGCACCGGCTACATGGCGCTCGATTATGTCGACGGCCCCGACCTGCTGGACCTTTACGAGAAAGACCCGGCCCGGTTCACCCCTGCAGAACTCAATCGCATTCTGCTCTGCCTGCTGGATGCGCTGCGCTACGTCCATGACAGCGGCACGCTGCATCGCGACATCTCGCCCGACAACATCCTGATGGGGCCCGATGACGCCCCGATCTTGATCGATTTCGGCTCCGCCCGCGCCGGGGCCGCCCGGACAAGCCGCATCCTCAGCCAGGTTTTCACCGTCAAGGACGGTTACTCGCCGCAGGAGTTCTACCTGACCGACAGCCCGCAGGGCCGCTCCAGCGATCTCTATGCGCTTGCGGCGACCATGTATCACCTCGTGACCGGTGCGCCGCCGCCCCACTCGAACCAGCGGCTCGCCCATGTGGCTGAGGGCAAGCCCGACCCCTATGTGCCTCTGCGCGGCAACTGGCCGGGGTTTGACGGGCGGTTTCTCGAGGCCATCGACCAGTGCCTGAGCATTTTCCCGAAGGACCGGATGGACTCGGCTGGCCAGTGGGCCGCCTTCCTCGTGGCCGAGCGCCGGACGGGCAAGCCCGACACCCGAACAGGTGAAGACGCAGGCATCGAACGCCGGATCACTGACTTGGTCGAGGAGACCCGCAAGGCCATCGAGGAGGATCGCCGCAAGGGCGTTGCACCCAAGCAGGCCCGCCCGCGCACCGTGAGGGCACCTACGCCGCCACCCCGTGGTCGCGACCCGAGCTATTGGGCGATTCTCAACGAAGATCCGCAGGAGCTTGCCCGCGAGGCCGCCGCGTGGCGGGCGCGAGAGACGCAGCGCCGGACAGCGCAGGCGGAGGGCGTTGGCGACGCGGAGGAGGCCTGCGCCTCGAACAATGGCTCCGAGGCCGGGCCGGAACAGCAAAAAGGGTTCTCACTCGCCGGGCTGCTCGGGCTGCGGCGTGACAAGGGCAGGCCCTGATGCAACTGGAAATGGAGGCAGAGCAATGAAGTTCATCGGAGACCTGATCCCGAAACGGCGCCCCGGTCATGTGAGCGCCCCGGCTTCGGCTATCGCGCCGACGGCTGGACCGGATGCGCTGGATGAAGCGGTCGAGGCTTTGGCCACCGATCCGGACGGGCAGGGCGCACGCGGCCCGGTGTTGGTTGCGGAAGGCGGGCAACGCCCAGAGCGCCAGCCCGGAGAGGCGCGGCGCAAGGCCGTGGCTGCCGCTGCGCGGATCGAGGGTGTTCCGCGCGAGGCACCGCCCGAAGCTGCTGCGCCCGCGATCTGGGATCTCGAAGCCCCCGAAGCCGAGCTGCCGCCGCCGCCCACCCCGGAACGCGCGGCGCCCGCGAACCCGGCTGTGGCACCCGAACCGCCCCGCCAAGCACCGGCCCCTGTCACCCCGCCGGTCAATCCACCCCTGAACCCACCGCACGATGCCACCAGTGACAGGGTGCGCACCCGGCTCATCGGCTTTGGCACAGAGCCGCAATCCGATGCCTTCTCCGCCACGGCCGCACGGGCCGAAGACACCCGCTTTCCCATCGGCTGGCTTGTGGTGGTCGAGGGTGCCGGGCGCGGGGCTTCCTTCACCCTCACCTCCGGGCTTTCGACCATCGGGCGCGGCGCCGATCAGGCCATCTGCCTCGACTTCGGCGACACCGCCATATCGCGCGAGTGCCACGCCGCCGTGGCCTACGACGAAGAGGAGCGCCGCGTTCTGGTCGGCCACGGAGGGCGCTCCAACATCGTCCGCCTGAATGGCGAGCCGCTGGTGTCGCGCGAGGAGATGCAGAACGGCGACCTGATCCGCCTCGGCAAGACGACGCTCCGCTTCGTGGCCTTCTGCGGGCCTGAATTCGACTGGGAGCAGGGCGCGGAAGGCGAGGCGGATGAGTAGCCTCCTCATCGACGCCGCCAGCGCCAGCTGGATCGGCACTCGCAGCCGTCAGGAAGATTCGGTGCTCACCAACATCCCGCAGGGGGACGAGCCGGGTCTGATCGTGCTGTCCGATGGGATGGGCGGCCATGCCGATGGCGACATCGCAAGCCGTGCCATCGTGACAGAGGTGCTGGCCGACCTCTTCCTCGCCGCCTGCCGCCCCGATGCCATGCGCGTTCACGGCGCCGATATCCTGCGCCGAGCCGCCGAGGCCGCCAACATCCGGCTCCGCGACCACACCAGTGCGGGCGTGGGGCAAGAGGGCATGGGCGGCACGCTGGTTTCGGGCGTGATCCAAGACGGTAGCCTGCGCTGGCTCTCGGTGGGCGACAGCCCGCTCTACCTGATGCGCGGTGATGCGCTCCAGCGGCTCAATGAAGATCACTCCCTCGCCCCGCAGATCGACCTGATGGTGGCTCAGGGCGAGATCGACGCGGAGAGCGCCAAGACCCATCCGCAGCGCGGCGTGCTTACCTCGGCATTGACCGGCGGACCGATTGCCAAGGTGGATTGCCCCGACGAGCCGATGGCGCTGCAACCCGGCGATATTGTGGTCTTCGCCAGCGATGGGGTGGATGCGCTGGGCCGCACCCGGATCAGCGAACTCCTGCGCGATCACCGCCACCGCGCGGCCAACGTAATCGCCGAGCGCCTGATCGAGGCGGTGGAGCGGCACGGCGCACAGGATCAGGATAACGTTTCCGTGGTGGTCGTCGCCGTGCGCCCCCCGCCTTACGAGCGTGCGGAGCGGGTGGCCCCCACCCATCCCGGCCCGGCCTGGCGCCAGTGGGCCGGTAATCTTTTGGCCGGCGTGCTTCCTCCGGGAACGCAGCCGTGACCGCGCAGCCAGATATCCCCGCGCTGGTTGCCGCCCTCCGCGCGTTAGGCGCGGAGCGGTCGTTGCCCCGCCGCAAGGTGCGCCGCGCGGCTCAGATCGCAGATCGCCTCTCGCGGCCGGCCCGCCTGGCCTTTCTTGGCCTGCCTGCCGGGCAGCAGGTGGCTCGCGCCAATGCGGTGCTGGGGGAGGGGCTCGTCGACCCGGCTTGGCCGACCTGTCGCATCATCTACGGCGAAGCGCCCGCGTTCACGGCCACGCTATCCGACCGCCGGGTAGTCGCGGGCGAGGGTATGCCTGACCCGGCAAGCTTTCCCGTGCCGCCCGTGTTTCTTGAAATCGCGGCCCCGATTGATTTGCTGAAAGAACTCACGCTGCTGGTCGTCAGGGCCGGAGCGTCTTGGCAGGAACAACAGGCCGCGCTGCATTGGGCCGCCCGGCAGACGGACATTGCCCTGTGGTGCGCTGCGGGGCCGATGGAGGCGGCGGAATTTGCGGTCTGGCAGGCCGCGCCGCAAGCCCTCGCCAACCACAGCTACCTGCTCTCCCCGTGCCGCTGCCCTTCCGAGGCGGAGGCGGCGTTTGGCAGCACCGTCGATACGCACGCCCCGGATTGGTCAGACCGTCTGCGCGCCTCCCTCGCCACTCTCACCCGAGAGGCCCGTCAGGAAGACGCGGCCCTTGGGGCTCTGGCGCTGAGTGAAGCCGCGCGCGTGATAGCTCGGACGAGTGAGAAGCGCGGGCAAGGCGTCGCTCCTGAGCCGCAGGTTGTGGTTCTGGACAGGGAATCACGAGCCGCGGAGACAAAACCGGAGGCAAACCCCGACCCGGAAGCATGGCGGCTGGCCTCCAAGCTGCTCCTGACCCTCCGGCGCGGTGCGGCCGAGGTGCTCGACCTGCTGAACCACGATACCTCTGACGATGCCCTTGCCGCCGAAATTCTCGACAGGGCGGAGCAGTTGCTTTCCGAGCTCAAGGGCCTGCTCGCCGATGTGCTGCAGCCCCCTGCGGAGCTGGCCGACATGGTGGCAGAAGCCGAGGAGACATTAATTCTTTTGAAATACGAAGGTGGTCTTGATCAGGCGGGGGCGGCCGCGTCGGTACTGGTGCAGGTCAGGCAGGCGATCGAAACGCATTTGGAGAAGGCAGCATGAGCACAGACAAATCTCCGAACCAAAGCGAAGGCGTCGATACCGATCTGATCAAGGCGCTGGTCGGGCAGGCCAGCCAGCCCGAACCGAGCCGCAAGCCTGCGCGCGGACCGCGCACAAAGACCCGGCTGATGGTTCCGCCGAACCCGCCCAATCTGCAGGCGCAAAGTGAAGTGGAGAGCAACCCGCCCGCTGCGCCGCCCGCCGCACTCGTCCCGGAGACCGCAACGCATGAGGCAGCGCCGCCCGACGCGCCCGCGCCGGGTATCGCCCCACCGCCCGCCGAACCCGCACCCGATCCAGGCCTCGCATGGCTCACCAGCATGGCCTGCTCCGAGGGTGGCGAGGCGCGCCGCTCGTCTCTATTGGCGCAGGCGCTGGTGGGGTTCACCCCGTTGGCCGAAGACCTCGCCAAGCTCGAGGCGGAGGCCCGGCAACTGGCAAAACACGCCAACCCGGAGGTCGCGGGCGAGGCTCGCCGCCTGTTGCTTCGCATGGCGGAGTTCGAGCCAAGCGTTGTGATGATCGGGCAGGTCAAGGCGGGCAAGACCAGCCTCGTGAACGCGATGATCGGCACACCGGGCCTGCTGCCCGCCGATGTGAACCCGTGGACCTCGGTCGTGACCTCGCTCCACATGATGCCCAAGGGCAAGGAGGGGGCGGAGCGTGCCGCTTTCCGGTTCTTCGACGAGGAGGCCTGGAGCAACCTCCTGCAGCGCGGCGGCCGCGTGGGAGAACTCGCCAACCGCGCTGGCGCCAACGCGGAACTGGAAAAGGTTCGCGGCCAGTTGGAGGAGATGCGTGAGCGGTCCCGCCAACGCCTCGGGCGGCGGTTCGAGATGCTCATGGGTCAGAGCCATGACTACGAAGAATACGATCAGGCACTGATCGAGCGCTATGTCTGCCTTGGCGACGATTTCTGGGATCGCACCGACACCTCCCGCCAGCGGGGTCGCTTTGCCGATATCACCCGCTCTGCAGACCTGTGGCTCAACCGGCGCGAACTGCCGATGAGCCTGTGCATCCGCGATACGCCGGGCGTGAACGACACCTTCATGATCCGCGAGCAGATCACCATCGGCGCGATCCGGGGCAGCAAACTCTGCGTGGTCGTACTGTCGGCGATGCAGGCCCTCTCCTCGGTCGACCTCGGTCTGATCCGGTTGATCTCCAACCTCAGAAGCCGGGACATCGTGATCTTCGTGAACCGGATCGACGAGTTGGAAGATCCGGCAACCTCCGTGCCGCAGATCCGTGAAAGCATCGAGGAGACGCTTGCCCGCAGCGAGGTGCCCAAGGGCGTCCGCATCATCTTCGGCAGCGGCCACTGGGCGGGCCATGCCTTCGGTGAAGATCTCGGCGGCATCGGCGCAGATAGCGCGAATGCGCTGGTGTCCTACGCCGCCGCGACGCCCGGACCCGAGGGTGAAACCGCTGATGCCCTGCTCTGGCGTCTCTCCGGTGTGCCCGAGCTTTACGCCGTTCTGGCCGAGCGGGTGGCCAGCGGTGCGGGCCAGTCGTTTCAGGCCCGGATCGGCACCAGCCTGAAGAACCTGACCCGCACGATCGACGCCATGAAGCAGGCAGCGGGCCGTCAAGGCGCCGATCCAATCCAGGGCTTGCCTGCAAACCCGCCCGTCGATGTGACCAAGGATATCGAGAAGCTGGAGCACGAGGCCGTCACCAGCCTCACCGCGCAGCTTTGCGATGCCCGTCGCGGCTTTGCTGGCCGGATCGACCGGGCGCGCCACACCTTCATCAGCCGCGCCACCGCCGCCTTGCTCGACCATCTTGATCGCCACGGCGAAACCACCGTCTGGTCCTATGACCCGGTCGGGTTGCGCACCCTGCTGCGCTCCGCCTTTCAGGTTCACCTGCGCGACATGCTGAGGATCGGCGAAGACATGTACTACCGCACCGCTTGCGACCTGAGCCTCATTCTCGCCACTGCGCAGGGGGTAGAAGCGGCCGACGACATCGTCGCACCGCCGCCGCTGCCAGAGGCTCCGCCCCCGCTGGCCCTCGGCCAGACCATCGCGCTCGACCTTAGAGGGTCATGGTGGAGCCGGTTCTGGCGCCGCAAGCGCGGGTACGAGGCCTATGCCGAGAGCTTCGCGCAGCTCATCGAGGAGGAGACCTCCCCAATCATCGATGGCCTTTGCCGCGATACCGCAGAACGGTTCGAGGGCGACATCCGGGCCACGCTGATTGAGTTCGTCCAAAGTCAGGGCCGGGTTCTGAACGGCCTCTCTCGGGCGGCCTCGGCGCCCGCCGTGCCGGTCGGGTCAGAGCGATGAACAGCCAAGTCCAACCACACCGCGTCCGCGCTGGTAGCGCAGTGCCACGGCCGAAGCCGCGCATCGCTCTACTGGGAGAGTTCAGCGCCGGCAAGAGCACGCTGGCCAACGTGCTGCTCGGGCAAAATGTCAGCCCGGTGCAGGTCACTGCGACCCAGATGCCGCCAATCTGGTACAGCCACGGGAAACCCGCCTGCACCGGCATCCGGACAGACGGTAG
Source organism: Oceanicola sp. (assembly GCA_017792405.1). GTDB lineage: Bacteria > Pseudomonadota > Alphaproteobacteria > Rhodobacterales > Rhodobacteraceae > Vannielia. The sequence goes on along the minus strand of CP051231.1, from coordinate 2,141,187 downwards.
CGAGGTTCCCGTTCCCGGCGCAAACCTGACCTCGGAGGTCTTGGACGGCGTCCGGGCCGTCAAGGTATCGATGGAGACCGAGGTGCTGCAGTTTTGCGACCTCATCGACATGCCTGGCACCTCCGACCCAAACCTGTCGATGCCCACGTGGGAAGCCATGCTTTCTGTTATCGACGGGGTCATCTGGTGCACGCCCGCCTCGCAGGCCTGGCGCCAGTCGGAGGCGGCCCTCTGGGAGGAAGTCGGCGGCGACCTCGCGGACAGTTCCATGCTGCTCGTCACCCGGATGGACAAGATCGCGGACGCGGGAAACCGCGCGCGTATTCTCGAGCGGGTGCGGCGTGAGACGGCGGGGAGTTTCAGCACGATCCTCGGCATCTCGCTGACCGAGGCGCTGCGCGCGGGCCGTGACGATGCATTGCTGGAAGCCTGCGGCGGCCACGCCGTCGCGCAGGCGCTGATGGAGATGATCCACCGCGCCGAGCGCCGAGCGCCTCTGAGGGCCTCAGGGACAGGGTCCAGCCAATGATGCCAGCGGCCCTTTCCGAAGGCATGAGCCTTGCCGATCTGGAGCACTTGCGGCTCCGGCTCTCGGGCTGCGAAATCACGATGCTAGCCGACATTGCCGCAACCACGGTGCTCGGCGTGAGCTCGGCGCTCGCACACCCCCAGGAGCACTACGACCAGCTCTGCACGCAGGCCCGAACGGCGCTGACCTACGGCGGGCGGCCCCGGCCCTATGCAGTCTCCGCCAGCCCCTTCGGCGTTCGTCTGTATCTCCGCGCGCCGGACCACCCGGACGAGGTCCTGTGCCTCGTCCTCCCGCACCTCGCGGATGTCGACCTCGCGCTGCATCAAGCCCAAGCCGCCCTGACCGGCCAGCCGCATGCCGGAGAATCCCCAGATGGACCATGACACCCGCGCCGCGCTGAGATCAGACCTGCTCGATGCCGCCGCTGAGGGCCTGAGTGCCTCGACCGCTGTCACATCACGTGAGAATTCCCTGCGATACGCCCGCATCCTCAGACGCATCCGTGCAACAATCCTGCCCCGGATCCTCGTCATCGAATGTGAGGGAAGTCCGCCGCTGAAACTGGAGGTCTCCAATGGCCGGATTCTCGCGATGGATGCCACAGGGGAGAGGGGGAACCTCGCCCCGTTATCCTCCGCCGATCTGCCCCAACTGACCTGCGCGCTCGAGAGGATCGCGGAGCAGCCTGGCCCGATCAGCCTCCGCTCCATTCCGATCCCGGACGGACGCCCAACATTCGCCACCGGTATCGCAGCCTCACAACTCCAGCTCTCTGAGCAGGCGGCCGACCTTCCGGAAAGCGTTGCACAGCTGTTTGCCGCAGCAGCGCAGGGAAGCGGCCCCAACGATGCGGAGGCAACCGCAGGCATCACGGGCGAAGGCGAAATCCTGATCGTGGGCACGGATGACCCTGCGGGTGACCTCGAATTCGAGGCCAGTATCTTAGGCCGCAGGGTTCACGGCTGTCTCAAAGGCCACAGCCTGGGGGAAGTCGTTGCGGCCTGGGCGCAAGTGCGTCGCGCGTGATTGCCTGCACGGACCGCTCAAGCCCCGGTGCCATCCTCATCGGCCCAGCAAAGGCGCCAATTCCGGTCGGCGGAATGCAGGGCCCTTCAGCACCTTGCCATCCTCGCGCAACACCGGGCGGCCATCGGCCCCGAGCTTCGACATGTTGGAGCTGTGAACCTCCTCCATCGCCGCCTGCTTGATGCCGTGCATCCCGAACTCCAGAAAGGTGCCGTCGAGCACATATTGGATGTCGCAAAGCGCATCGAGAACCTCGGTCATGTCGCCCGCCTCGACGGCGGCCCGCAACTCGGCGACCTCTTCCTCGAGGATCGCAAGCCGCATCTGTGCCCGCGCCTCGGGAATGCCCGGGGCAGGGGCCACCGGCACATCGAAGGCCTCGTGCCACTCGCGCACGATGGAGAGCGTGTCGCGCCCCATCAGAAGTCCCAGTCCTCGTCCTCGGTCGCCACTGTCTTGCCGATCACGTAGCTCGAGCCGGAGCCGGAGAAGAAGTCGTGGTTCTCGTCCGAGCCGGGCGACAGCGCGGCCATGATCGCCGGGTTCACCCGGCAGGCATCCTCGGGAAAGAGCGCCTCGAAGCCTAGGTTCTGCAGCGCCTTGTTGGCGTTGTAATGCAAGAACGCCTTCACATCCTCGGTCAGCCCCAGCTCGTCATAGAGCTGTTCTGTGTAGCGCGCTTCGATGTCGTAGAGGTCGAACAGCAGGGCAAAGGCAAAGTCCTTCAACTCGGTGCGCTCCGCCTCGGGCAGCCGTTCAATCGCGCGCTGGAACTTGTAACCGATGTAATAGCCGTGGATTGCCTCGTCGCGGATGATGAGGCGGATCAGGTCGGCGGTGTTGGTCAGCCGCGCGCGCGACGACCAGTGCATCGGCAGGTAGAAGCCGGAGTAGAACAGGAAGCTCTCGAGGAAAACCGAGGCGATCTTCTTGCGCAGCGGGTTTGAGGCGGCATCATACTCGTCAAGGATCAGCCGCGACTTGGCCTGCAAATGCTCGTTCTCCGACGACCAGCGGAAGGCTTCATCAACCTCAGAAGTCTGGCACAGCGTCGAGAACACCGAGGAATAGCTGCGCGCATGCACCGCCTCCATGAAGGCGATGTTGGTCAGCACGGCCTCTTCATGGGGCGTTTGCGCATCGGGCATCAGCGTCGGCGCGCCCACGGTGTTCTGAATCGTGTCGAGCAGGGTCAGCCCGGTAAACACCCGGATCGTCAGTTGCCGCTCTTCATCGGTGAGCTGCGACCAGCTCTGGATGTCGTTCGACAGCGGCACCTTTTCGGGCAACCAGAAGTTGGCGGTGAGCCGGTTCCAGATTTCGAGGTCCTTGTCGTCCTGCAGCCGGTTCCAGTTGATCGCGGCGGGGACGGGGCGGGCGGTGGTGACGGTGTCTTTCATCGGAATACTCCTTACAGCGTGCAGGACACGCAGCCCTCGACTTCGGTGCCCTCCAGCGCGGCCTGGCGCAGGCGGATGTAATAGATCGTCTTGATCCCCTTCTTCCACGCGTAGATCTGCGCCCGGTTGATATCGCGGGTCGAGGCCTCTGCGGGGAAGAACAGCGTCAGCGATAGCCCCTGATCCACATGCTCGGTGGCCGCGGCATAGGTGTCGATGATCGCCTCGGGGCCGATCTCGTAGGCGTCGCGGTAGAACTCTAGGTTCTCGCCGGTCATGTAGGGCGCGGGATAATAAACCCGGCCGATCTTGCCCTCCTTGCGGATCTCCACCTTGGCGGTGATCGGGTGGATCGAGGAAGTGGCGTAGTTGATGTAGCTGATCGAGCCGGTGGGCGGCACGGCCTGAAGGTTGCGGTTGTAGAGCCCGTGCTCCATCACGTCCGCCCGCAGCGCGGCCCAGTCCTTCTTGGTGGGCAGGGTGATGCCGAACTTCTTGAACAGCGCCTTTACCTCGGCGCTCTCGGGCCGCCAGCTGCGGCTCACGTATTTCTCGAAAAAGCTGCCATCGGCATAGGCTGACGCTTCGAACCCCTTGAACCGGATGCCCTTTTCCTGCGCCAGCGCGCAGGAGGCAGAGAGCGCGTGGTAGAGCACCGCGGCAAAATAGACGGAGGTGAACTCCACGCCCTCGGGCGAGCCGTAGTGAATGCGCTCGCGGGCCAGAAAGCCGTGCAGGTTCATCTGCCCAAGGCCAATGGCATGGCCCTCGTCATTGCCCTTGCGGATCGAGGGCACGGAATCGATGGCCGACATTTCGCTCACCGCGTTCAGCGCGCGGATTGCGGTGCCGACAGAGGCACCAAGGTCGCCACCGTCCATCGCGCGGGCGATGTTCATGCTGCCGAGGTTGCAGGAAATATCGGTGCCCATCTGCGCATAGCTCAGATCGTCGTTGAACGCCGAGGGTTCGTTGACCTGAAGGATCTCGGAGCAGAGGTTCGACATGGCGATGCGGCCCGCGATCGGGTTGGCCTTGTTCACCGTGTCCTCGAACATGATGTAGGGATAGCCGCTCTCGAACTGGATTTCCGCCAGCGTCTGGAAGAAGGCGCGGGCATTGATCTTCTTCTTCCGGATTTTCGGATTGTCGACCATCTCGTCGTATTTCTCGGTGACGGAAATCTCCGAGAAGGCGCAGCCGTAGACCTTTTCAACGTCATGCGGCGAGAAGAGGTACATGTCCTCGTTCTTTTTCGCCAGCTCGAAGGTCACATCGGGGATCACCACGCCGAGGCTAAGCGTCTTGATCCGGATCTTTTCGTCGGCGTTCTCGCGCTTGGTGTCGAGAAAGCGCAAGATGTCGGGGTGGTGGGCGTTGAGATACACTGCGCCCGCGCCCTGCCGCGCGCCGAGCTGGTTGGCATAGCTGAAGGAATCCTCCAACAGCTTCATCACCGGGATCACGCCGGAAGACTGGTTCTCGATCCCTTTGATCGGCGCGCCGTGCTCGCGGATGTTGGTCAGCATCAGAGCCACGCCGCCGCCACGCTTGCTCAGTTGCAGCGCCGAGTTGATGCCGCGCCCGATGCTCTCCATGTTGTCTTCCAGCCGCAGCAGGAAGCACGAAACGAACTCGCCCCGCGCCTTCTTGCCGGCATTCAGAAAGGTCGGCGTCGCAGGCTGGAAGCGGCCGGAGAGGATCTCTTCCATCAGCTGCATCGCCAGTGCCTCGTCACCGCGCGCCAGCGCGAGCGCGTTCATCACTACCCGGTCCTCGTAACGCTCAAGATAGCGCTGCCCATCCCGCGTTTTCAGCGTGTAGGAGGTGTAGTATTTGAACGCACCGAGGAAGGTCGGAAAGCGGAACTTCTTGCCATATGCCGCATCCCAGATCGCGCGCTGGAAGTTCTTCGAATACTGGTCCAGCACCTCCGGCTCATAGTAGCCCTCGTCCACCAGATAGCCGAGCTTCTCGTCGAGCGAGTGGAAGAACACCGTGTTCTGGTTGACGTGCTGCAGGAAGTACTGCCGCGCGGCCATCTTGTCGGCCTCGAACTGGATCTTCCCCTCGGAGTCGTAGAGGTTCAGCATCGCGTTCAGCGCGTGGTAGTCGAGGCCCTGCGTCAGGCTGGCGTCAAGCATTGTGTTCCCCAGAATGTGTCGAGCCCGGCGCGGATGCGGGCGATGTCGGTTTCGGTGCCTGCCAGCTCGAAACGGTAGAGCAGCGGCACGTTGCACTTGGCGGCAATCACCTCGCCCGCGCGGGCGAAGGTGGCGCCGAAATTGCGGTTGCCCCCGGCGATCACGCCGCGCAGGAGCGCCCGGTTCTCAGCCCGGTTCAAAAAGGCGATGACCGGCTTTGCCACCGCGCCCAGGCCTTCGCCATCGGCATAGGTCGGGGTGATGAGCACGAAAGGTTCGGTGATCTCAGGCACCGGCGCCGCCGCGCTCATCGGCAGGCGGGTGGCGGGGAGGCCCAGCTTTTCCACCAGACGGGCGGTGTTGCCCGATCCGCTGGAGAAGTAAACCAGATGCCCCCGCGCCGCGCTCATCGGCTCAGGAGAGCCGGCCGATCATGTCGGGGCGGAACCCGGCCCAGTGGTCGTCACCGGCAACGACGACGGGCGCCTGCCGGTAGCCGAGACCCTGCACCATTTCCATCGCGGTTTCGTCCTCGGTGAGGTCGATCACGTCAAACGGCAGGCCGCGGGCCTCGAGTGCGCGGGTGGTTGCGGTGCACTGCACGCAGGCGGGTTTGGAATAGACGGTGATGGTCATGTTTTTGTCCCCTTGGGCTTGCCTGATTTTTTCCGGCGGTGGGGACACGGAGACTGGGCTCTGCCTGATGCCCGCCTGCGCGCCCGGGCCCTCCGCCGCGGTCGTCGTTCGTGCTCTGGCAGGTCTCCTGACTTTGCGACTCGAGCGCCGGTGGTTCGCCTTCCCGGTGTTGATTCACCAGTGGATTTGAACCGCGACTCGCCGCTTACAGTTGCGGGGGCAGTGCCGGATTTACACCGGCTTCCCTCTTCGCCCCCGAGTCTTCCCGGGGGAACCAAAGCTCCACCATATTGGGCGGCAGGGCAGAGGGGTGTCAACATCTAGTGGTGTGCTCGGCGCGAATAATCTGTGGATGAATTTCGGGGCGTGTCTTTTTCACCGCGCGCTGCGTCGCAAACCGTGTATCCCGGCGGCCCCTCTGCGCGTATCACGGAGCTACAGGGTGCGGGCCGAAAGGCTCGAGAATTGGGAAGCCGGTGCAACTCCGGCACTGCCCCCGCAACGGTAAAGCCGTGATGGGGCGTGGCAAGGCCACTGGGCGGGAGGAGCCCGGGAAGGTGCCGCGCTTCGGCCTCGCAAGGCCCACGGCCAAGTCCGGAAACCAGCCCTTGTGGAACACGTCGAACCGCGGGTGGCGGTCATGGCGCCTGACGGGTCGGCTCCTCCTCGCCGCGCCTGAAACGGCTCCTGTCTGCCCTCCGCCCCAACGGGCCCGCAGCGCGCGGCCGGAGACCTGAGAGATGAGCCAAGCGATCCACGAGCTGCTTGCCCGGCACCGGCCCGGCCATGCGCTGGAGCAGCCGTTCTATACCGACCCGGACATCTTCCGCACGGATATGGAGACCATCTTCTACCGCGAGTGGCTCTTCGCGATTCCGGCCTGCGAGCTGGAGAAAACCGGCAGCTACGTGACCCAGCAGATCGGCGCCTACAACGTGGTGCTGGTGCGCGGTGCCGATGGTGAGATCCGCGCCTTCCACAACACCTGCCGCCACCGCGGCTCGGTGCTCTGCAAACACGAGCGCGGGGTAGGGCCCAAGCTGGTCTGCCCCTACCACCAGTGGACCTACGAGCTCGATGGCCGCCTGCTCTGGGCGCGGGACATGGGGCCGGATTTCGACGCCAGCCAGCACGGGCTGAAGCCGGTCCACTGCCGCAACCTCGCCGGGCTGATCTACATCTGCCTTGCCGAGGAGGCGCCCGATTTCGAGGCCTTCGCCGCCAAGGTCGGCCCCTATCTGGCACCCCACGATCTGGGCAACGCCAAGGTCGCGCACCAGAGTTCCATCATCGAGAACGGCAACTGGAAGCTGGTCTGGGAGAACAACCGCGAGTGTTACCACTGCGCGGGCAACCACCCCTCGCTCTGCCGCACCTTCCCCGAAGACCCGGTGATTGGTGGCGTCGCGGCCGATGGCAGCTTTCCGGCCCCGGTCGAGGCGCATTTTGCGCGGCTGGAGGGCATGGGCGCGCCCTCGCGCTTCTTCCTTGACCCGGAGGGCACCTACCGTGTGGCGCGGATGCCGCTGCTCGAAGGGGCGGAGAGCTACACGATGGATGGCAAGATCGCCGTGACCAAGCGGCTCGGCCACATCCCGGCGCGGGATGCCGGCACGCTGCTGCTGTTCAGCTACCCCACCACCTGGAACCACTTCCTGAGCGACCACTCGATCACCTTCCGCGTCACCCCGATCTCGCCGATGGAGACCCGCGTCACCACCACATGGCTGGTGCACAAGGATGCGGTCGAAGGCGTGGATTACGACCTCAAGCGCCTCACCGAAGTGTGGACCCACACCAATGACGAAGACCGCGAAGTGGTCGAGAACAACCAGCGTGGAATCAACTCGCCGGTCTACGAGCCGGGGCCCTATTCGACGGTGCAGGAAGACGGGGTGATCCAGTTCGTCGCGTGGTATTGCGCCACGCTGGCCCGCGCCCTGCCGCCGCTGCGCGTGGCGGCGGAGTAGGGCGCATGAACGACCTGACCCCGATCACCGGCCAGAGCATCTGGAAAGACAGCGAGCCGCTCGAATGCGTGGCCGTCATCCCCGAGGTGCCCAACACCGCGAGCTTCGCCTTCCGCGCGCCCTCGGGCGCGATTTTCGACTATCTGCCGGGCCAGTTCATCACCCTTGAGCTGCCCACGCCGCAGGGGGTGCTGCACCGCACCTACACCATCTCCTCCTCGCCCTCCCGGCCCCGGTCGATCTCGGTCACGGTGAAGGCGCAGGAGGGCAGCATCGGCACCCGCTGGATGCTTGATCACCTGAAGCCCGGCATGCAGATCCGCGCATTCGGCCCGGCAGGTCTGTTCAGCCACATGAACCACCCGGCGAAGAAATACCTTTTCATCTCGGCGGGCAGCGGCATCACCCCGTCGATGGCGATGACCACCTTCATGTGGGATATCGGCACCGAGCCCGACATCGTCTTCATCAATTGCGCCAAGCGCCCCTCCGAGATCATCTTTCGCGAGCGGCTGGAGCACATGGCCAGCCGCGTGCCGGGCATCGTGCTGAAATGGGTGGTCGAGGAGGCTGACCGCTACCGCCCGTGGACCGGTTACCAGGGGCAGGTCAACCAGCTCATGCTCGGCCTGATGGCGCCCGACTATCTCGACCGCGAGGTGTTCTGCTGCGGCCCGGAGCCCTTCATGACCGCCGTGCGCGAGGCGCTCCAGGGCATGGGCTACGACATGGAGCGCTACCATCAGGAGAGCTTCAAGGCCCCGGTGGAGACGGTGGAGGACATCCCCGAGCATGACGATGTCGTTCCCGAGGCGGCGGAAACGGCAGAGGTAACCTTCGGCCTCTCCGGCGTGAGCCGCACCTGCCGCGAGACCGACACGGTGCTCGCCGTGGCGCGGGCGGCGGGGCTGGGCATCCCCTCGGGCTGCACCTTTGGCCTCTGCGGCACTTGCAAGATCCGCAAGACTGCGGGCGAGGTGCATATGGTCCACAACGGCGGCATCTCCGACGACGACATCGCCGAGGGCTACATCCTCGCTTGTTGTTCGCACCCCATCGGCGCAGTCGAAGTGGAGGTCTGAGCAGGCGCCGCGATACGCGGCGCCTTTCGCCCTAACGGCCCTCGGCCGCCGCGCTGCTCGCCAGCATCCCGCCTTCGTCCAGCAGCTTCGGCAGGATCGTCTTCCAGGTTTCAACCATGGTCCTGAAATAGGCCGGATCGTCCTTCAGCACGGTCTGCACGCCCATGCCGCGCACGAGGCAGACGGTCATGTTCAGCGCTACGAGGGTCGGCTCCCGGTCGCCGGGCGCGCGCAGCTCGAAGGCCTCCCAGATGCTGTCGAGCGCGGCATGGAAGTCCTTCACCACGGGTATCATCCCGGCGCGCAACTCAGGGTCGGTGCGCGCCTCGTTGATGAACTCTAGCGACAGGTAGAACACCCGGCCCGAGAACATCTGCCAGAGGAACTCGACGAAGTCGCCAAGGCTCACCTCGCCCTTGTGGACCTGCGAGGCCACCTCGCGGATCTCTGCCGTGGCCTCCCGCAGCAACTCTTCCATCGCCGTGACGATGATCGACGAGCGTGAGGGAAAGTGGTGCAGCATCGCCCCGCGCGAGACCCCGGCGCGCTGGGCGAAGTCATTAGTCGAGGCAGAGTTGTAGCCCTTGTCGAGGATCGCATCGAGCGTGGCGTCGATCAGCTTTCTGCGGGTCGCGATGCTGCGGGCCTGGGCCGGTTTCTCGCCCTGTCTCGCTGCCGCTTCTCGTCTCGCCATACATCCCTCCTCGGATCGGGCACACACCTAACATCAATACGCAAGCGACGGGAGCCAGAGCGTCAGGATCGGGAAGGCGATGAGGATGACCAGCGTCAGCAGGTCCATCGCCAGAAACCACGTGATGCCCCGGAAGATCTCGGGCAGGGTCACGCGGTTATTCAAGGCCCCGTTGATCATGTACACATTGAGCCCGATGGGCGGTGTGATGAGCCCGATTTCCAGCAGCTTGATCACGATGATGCCGAACCACACCGGGTGAATCCCCGCCTCGTTCACCAGCGGCACGAGGATCGGCAGGGTCAGCAGCAGCAGGCCGATGCTGTCGATCAGCATGCCCAGCACGAGGAAGATCACGGTGACCGCAAAGAGGATCCACCACGTCTCGGTGCTCACCGAGAGGATGGCATCAGCAAAGGCGCGCGGAAAGCCCGAGAGCGCGAGGAAGCGGGTGAAGAACAGCGAGCCGATCAGGATGATGAAGATCGAACCGGTCGAGACCACGGCCTGCGAGACCGCCTCGAACAGCGCCTTGCGCGTGAGCTTGCGGCGGACGATGGCGATGATCAGCGCAAAGAAGGCCCCGAGCGCACCCGCCTCGGTGGGGGAGAAGACCCCGCTGAAGATACCTCCCAGCACAACGAGGATGAGCGTCGGCAGCGGCCAGACATCGCGGAAGGCTTCGCGGCGTTCCTCCGGGGTGGGGTCGAAGACCACGGTGCCCGCAAGGCTCGGCTTCAGCTTCACCCGGATCATGATCATGCCCATGTAGATCAGCGCCGAGAGCAGCCCGGGGATGAACCCGGCCATGAAGAGCTGGCCAACGGAGACCTGCGCATAGACCCCGTAGAGGATCAGCAGCACCGAGGGCGGAATGAGCGAGCCGAGCGTGCCGGAGGCGGCGATGGTGCCAGTGGCAAGGCCCCGGTCGTAGCCGTTGTCGAGCATCTCCGGCACCGCCATGCGCGACATGGCGGAGGCGGTGGCAACGGAGGAGCCGGAGGCGGCGGCGAAGAAGGCGCAGGCGCCGACGGAGGTGATCGCCAATCCGCCCGGCAGCCGGGCGAGGTAGAGGCGCAGCGCGAGGAAGAGGCCGCGCGTCATGTCGGTCGAGGAGCAGATGAACCCCATCAGCAGGAACATCGGCGCCGCCGAAAGCTCCCATTGGCCGACGTAGTCGAAGGGCGTGGCGGAGATCATGCCCCAGGCCACGTTCATGTTGAACATCACCCCGATCCCGACGATCGAGACAAGCCCGAGGGCAATGCCGATGGGCACGCGGATGGCGATGAGAACGAGGGCGGCGACAACGCCGGCCACGCCGATTTCGAGATTGGTCATAGGGTCGCCTCCGGGGGCACGCAGGTGGGGCGCATCAAAGCGCCTGCCGCCGGGTGATGGATTTCAGAAGGTTCGACAGCACCGCAAGCAGCGCCCCGGCAAAGCCGATGGGCAGCGCCCAGCGGGCGGGCCAGATGTAGAAACGGAAGTTGCTCATCGCCTCTTCGGCGCGGCTCGTCGCCTTGATCGCATCGGTCAGCGATTGCCAGAACAGCATGCCGAAGAAGGCAAGACCCATGAGGCAGGCGAGAATGTAGAGCCCCAGCTGCACCGGCGCGGGCATCATCTGGGCAAAGAGATCAACGCGGATGTTCTCCTGCTTCATCTCGACATAGCCTAAGGCCAGAAAGACCAGCGCGACCATGTAGTAGAACGAGACCCACTCCAGCGTGCCGACGATCTGGCCGTTGACGAAGTAGCGCACGCCCACGTCGAGGGTGATATGGGCCATCATCAGCAGCATGACCACGCAGGCGGCGGTGACGGTGCCGATGTTGAGCCAGCGGATGATGCTGTGGAGGAGGGTCATTGCGTCGTCCTGATTGGCAGCCGGGCCCGGCGTGGTGCCGGGCCCGGTGCGCAGTGCTTACTCGGTGCCGTAGGTGGCCGGATCGATCTTGGAGAAGATCTCTTCCATGGCAAGAGCGGTGAGCGCATCTTCGTCGGTGGTGTCCACATCGGCGAGCAGGTCGGTCCACTTCTGCATGGTGGCCTGGAAGTCGCCGATCAGCGCCTCGGGGTCGGCCACGCCAAAGTCGGCACCGGCTTTCTCCACAGCAGAGGCGGTGGTGCGGTCACGGAACTCGGCCACGTGATCGGCCAGGTCCTGCTCGGGCTCGTAGACGTTGCCGCCTGCGGCCTTGGAGGCCTCGAGGCCAGCGTCCACCTTGGAGCCGTAGGCGATGACGATGCGGGCCATCGAACGGGCGGAGGCTTCCATCAGCACGCCGCGTTGCTCGGCGGTCAGGCCAGCCCAGAAGTCGGGGTTATAGCCCCACTGCGGGCCCGAGTAGTACATGCCGGTCGAGAGCAGGGTGGTGTGCTCGGCCACCTCCATCAGCGAGCGGTCCACAAGGTCGCTGGCGGCGTTGGTCGCGCAGTCAAGCGTGCCGCGCTCGAGGCCGGTGTACATCTCCGAGGAGGGCACGTTGACCGGGATGCCGCCGGCATCTTCCACCCAGACCGAGACGGCGGAGCCGGCGGTGCGGATGCGCTTGCCTTTCATCTCTTCGAGGTTGCGCACCGGGCTGGAGCACATCAGCACGTAGGCCGGGGTGGCATAGGCGCCAAGGTAGACGAGGCCCTTGTCCTTCCACTCGGCCAGCTGCACTTCGTTGTTCATCGAAAAGTCGGTCACGGCGAAGATCGCGGCAACCGGGTCGGAGTAGGCAAAGCCCAGCTCCTGCACGGCATTGGAGACCGGCAGATCGGAGGGCGTGTAAATGGCGGCATGGTGGGCCACCTGCACCACGTTGTCCTGAATGCCCTGAAGCGCGGCGCGCGGGGCCAGCAGCACGGTGCCGGTGTAGACTTCGGGCACGAGATCGCCGCCCGAAAGCTCCTGCACGAGCTCGGCCCAGCGGACGTAGCCTTCGCCAGACATCGGCACGGCGCCGTCATAGAAGCTGTTGGCGATGAAGTTGGTTTCTGCGGTGGCCGCGCCGGTCATCATCATGCCGGCGAGGGCGGTGCAGGTCAGGAATTTTTTCATGGGTCTGGTCCCTGTTGGTTGAGTGGTTGGGTGCCCGCGCTCTTGCCGGGCGGGTCGGTCGGGTTGAATTTCAGATTTTGCCGCTCTCATGTGCCTCGGCCATTTCCTTCAGCGAGTTGAAGCGGAAGGTCGTCTCGGCCAGATCGCCCGGGTCCATCGTGGCCCCGAAGCCTTCTTTTGCGTGCCGCCGGTAGATCCATGCGTTGTCGAGTCCGTTGGCGCGGCCCGGCACGTGATCGTGAAACATGCTCTCGGCGGTGTGCAGCAGTTGTGCCTTCTCTACGCCCAGCGTGCCGATCCCGCGCAGCAGGTAATCGAAGTTGCGCTGGTTGGGCTTGTAGCTGCCGATATCCTCGGCGGTGTAGATCGCATCCCATGCGATCCCCAGCTTCCGCGCCGCTCCGTCAAAGCTGCGGTTGTCGACGTTGGAGAGCACGATCATCTTGTAGTGCTGCTTGAGATAGGCCAGCGCATCGGCGCTGTCCTCGAAGGCGGGCCAGTCGGGCACCGAGGCGCCGTAGCGCTCGCATTCGTCCCAATCCACCGACAGCCCCAGCTCCTCGGCGCAGCGGCGGTAGACCGTGGCCAGCAGGTCCGAGTAGCGCTTGGCCGGCGTCTGGGCCTGCGTGGCGCTCTCATTGCGGGCGTGCATCTCGAGCACGGCGTTCTCGCTCATCTCGGCGTCGAGCCGGTCGGTGAGCGGGCGTAGCCCGGCCCGCATCCCGGCCTCCCAGTCGATCAGCGTGCCGTAGACGTCAAAGCTGAGAGCGGTGTAGTCGCGCAAGCTGGCCATCAGAGCGACGCGGCCTGCTTGACCGCCTCCCCAGCTTTGAGAATGAGCGGCATGTGGGCTCCCTGATGTGTGAGCAGTTCCAGATCGTCGAGCGGGTTGCCCTCGACGGCGATGATATCGGCATGGGCACCCGGCGCGATGGTGCCGATCTCGCCTTCCATCCGCAGCACCTTGGCGGCGTCCACCGTGGCCGAGCGGATCACCGCATCGGCGGGCAGGTAGCGGCCGCGCAGGGGGAACTCGCCAGATTGCTCGGTCTGCATCCCGCCCAGCAGGTCGGAGCCGTAGCCCATCAGCACGCCCGCCTCGTGGAACTTCTCGAGCCGCTCCAGCCCGGCCTCGCGCACGTCCGAGATCTTGGCCACGGATTCCGCCGGCAGCCCGAACTCCGCGCCTTTGCGGTGCAACAGGTCGTAGGTGATGTTGGTCGGCACCACCGGAATGCCCTCGCGGGCGATCCGGGCGATTGTGTCGTCGCCAATGAGGTTGCCGTGCTCGATGCACTCGAACCCGCAATCCAGCGCCCGCACGATGGCCTCGTCGGAGTAGAGGTGCCCGGTCGCATAGGTGCCGAAGCCCTTGGCGATCTCCACCGCCGCCTTCAGCTCCTCGACGGAGAACACGAGGTAGCCCACCGGGTCGGAGGGCGAGGATACGCCGCCATCGGCCATGACCTTCACGAACTGCGCGCCGTTCTTGATCTCTTCACGAGCGGCCCGCTGCACCTCGGGGATGCCGTCACAGATCCGGCCCATCGCGCCGAGGCTGGAGGCATACCAGCTCACATCGCGGTTGCTGTAGGGGCCGCGATAATCGGTGTGGCCGCCCGATTGCGACAGTGCCTTGCCGCAGATCACCAGCCGCGGGCCGAGGAAGGCACCCTCATCCACCGCCTGCTGCAAGCCGCGGTCCGCGCCGCCAAGGTCGCGCACCGTGGTGAAGCCGCGCATGATCATGTCGCGCATCAGCAGGCTGGAGCGGGCGGCCACGAGCGAGGAAGGCAGGGCGGCGTTGAGGCCAAGGTTCGCCGTGGTGGCGATCACATGCACGTGGCAGTCGACGAGGCCGGGCATCACCGTCAGCCCCTCCATGTTGAGCACCTCATCGGTATCGGCAGTCACGCCGGGGCCGACATCGCGGATCTTCCCGTCTTCGATCACGATGCCCATCGGATCGGTGGGCTCGGGCGCGGTGCCGTCCACGATACGGGCGTTTTTCAGCAGCTTCAGGGTCATTTGAGGTCTTTCATTCGGTCTTGAGGGCGGGTCAGGCGGCAGCCTGGGCGTTGTGCCAGCGGTCGAGGTAGGCCAGCACGCTGTCCAGATCGACGACATCCACGTAACGGCGGCCAAGGTCGCGTAGGTTGTCGCGGTGCGGCTGCTCTTCGATGTCGCCCACGCAATCCTCCGGCACGAGGGTCCGGTAACGGTGCGAGAAACTGTCGATCGAGCTGGCGCGGATGCAGCCGCTGGTATTGCAGCCGGTGACGATCACGGTGTCGACCCGCTCCTTGGCGAAGTAGTCGGCCACATCGGTGTTGAAGAAGATCGAAGGCCCTTTCTTGCAGACCTTCAGGTCATACTTGGGGTCGTAGATGCGCGGGTCCAGCTCGGCGCTGGGATGGTCATGCAGGAAGGTCTCGCGCACGGCGGTGATCTTCCAATAGGGCATCTCGCGTTCGTTCATGTAGGCGGTGTTGCAGGTGGCCACCGGCACGCCCATCGCGCGGGCGGCATTCAGCAGCTTCGCGGTGTTTTCCAGCGCCCGCATTACCAGCGGCGCACCGCCAAGCGGATATTGCGCCTCGGTGAATCCCTTCTGAAAATCCACCACCACGATGCCCGGCTTGGCCCCGAGCCCCACCGAGATTTCGCCGTAGCTGCGTTGCTTGTAATCGTCGGTATCGGCCACCGCACATCTCCCTGAGTCGTTTGACACACAGGGTGGGGCTGGACAAAACAATCAGTCAAGACTGTTTTTTACTTTTCGGCTGGAGCACCACGCACCGCTTTTCAGCCTGCCCATTTCCAAGGCAGGCAGAGCGCACCACTGGCGCGCCTTCCGTCAGTTGAAAATCGGTCTCCGCGCCATCCCGCCCACAGGGGTGCGGCGCGTGCCTCAGCCCTCGCCGTCTTCGCCCAGCTTCAGCAGCGCGCGCGACAGGGTCTCCACCGTGAACGGCTTGGCGACCACCGGGGCAGGGGGGAACTTGGCCAAGGTGTCGGCCTGTCCGCCATAGCCGCTGGCCAACACAAAGGGCACCCCGCGCTCCGAGAGGAACCTTGCCACGGGCAGGCTCGTTTCCTTGCCGAGGTTCACATCGAGCACGGCGACCGAGATCGTATTGGCCTCCGCCACCCGCAGCGCCTCCGCCACGGTCGAGGCGGTATGCACCGCTTTCAGACCCATCCCTGTGAGGATGTCGGAGGCATCCATCGCGATGATCAGGTTGTCCTCCACCACAAGGCCCACGCCGGTGAGGTCGGGCTTGCCCGCAATGGCCGGGGCCTCCGGCTCCGCGGTGTCCGCCGCCTCCGAGGGCAGGGCGGTCACAAACCGTTCGGGGATCAGAAAGCTCGCCCGGAACCCGCCGGAGCGAAACTCGATCTCGGCCTTCCCCTCAAGGTCGAACGGCACGGACCGTTCGATCAGCGTTGTGCCAAAGCCGCGCCGCTCGGGCGGGCGCACCGGCGGGCCACCCGCCTCCTGCCACGTGAGGCGAAAGAACCCGTCAGCTTGGTGCTCTACCGCCAGCTCAACCTGCCCGGTCGAGTTGGAGAGCGCCCCGTATTTCACCGAGTTCGTCACCAGCTCATGCGACACCAGCGCGATGGTCGAGAAAGCCTCGGGCGAAAGCTGGATCTCCGGGCCGGAGAGCCGCACCCTGTCTTCCTGCCCGGCCACATAGGCCTTCAGCTCGGTGTCGATGATCTGGCGAAAGTCCACCGCGCGCCACTCGGTCTGGGTGAGCTGGTCATGCGCCACCGCCAGCGCATGGATGCGCCCGTCGATGGCCTTTGAGAATTCCTCGACCGAAACCGCGTTCTCGCGCGATTTGCTCACCAGCGAACGGATCAGCCCCAGCACGTTGCGCACCCGGTGGTTCAGCTCGGCGATCAGCAGCTCCTGCTGGTCCTGCGCCCGCTTGCGCTCGGCGTTCACCTCGTCCGAGAGCTTCAGCACCACCTCCAGCAGCGTGACCCGGATCGCATCGGCGGCCCGCACCGAGGTCGGCGACCACGGCTCCGAGCGATTGCCCACGTCTTCCTTCCAGATCTCGAAACTCTTGCGCGGGGTCAGTCGGGCGCCGAAGCTGCCCACCTCAACCGGCTTGTGCGGGTTGCCCGCCCATTTCACCTGCCGCGCCGCCTCGGTGCGGAACAGCACGAGGTAGTCGCGCGGCGTGCGGGAAACCGGGATCGCCAGAATGCCGGCGCAGCGGTCGGTGATATCGGCAATCGAGGGCAGGCGGGCCACCAGATGATCGGTGGCATAAACCCGCGAGGCAGCGGCGGTGTTCAGGAACCGCGCAATCGTCTTGAACTCCTCTTCCGAGGGCGCCGTGCCCTGGCTGACGTAGGTGCCTTCGGAATAGAGCGCCACGCCATCGCACCGGATCACGCTGCTGATCTCGCGGGCCACGTCGCGGAAGCCTTCCACGAGGTCCGTGCTGGCGCCGAGGCCCATCATCAGCCTGTCATGCAGCTTCTGGGCACGATCTGCGGTTTCGGCCACCGCGCGCGCCTCGCGCCGCTCGATCTCGTAGGAGTAGAACTGCGCCAGCAGCTCAATCGCGGTGCGGCGCTCGTAATCGATGTAAAGCGGCGCGCGGTGATGGCAGGCGAAGAGCCCCCAGAGCTCGCCCCGGATGATGATCGACACCGACATCGAGGCCCGCACCTTCATGTTGCGCAGGTATTCGAGGTGGATCGGCGAGACCGCGCGGGTCACGGCGAGCGAAAGGTCCAGCGGCTCGCCCTCCGGGCCGGTCTGCGGCTCGATGGGCGAGACGGTATCATCCACATCGGCGATCAGCCGCAGATGGTTGCGCTTGTAGAGCGCCCGCGCCTGCCGCGGAATGTCGGAGGAAGGGAAGTGCAGGCCAAGGTAGGTCTCGCTGTCGGCCTCGTCCTTGGCCTCGGCGATCACCGTGCCATCGCCCTCCGGCCCGAACTGATACACCATCACCCGGTCAAACCCGGCCAGCTCCCGCAGCTGCTTGGCGGCCACTTCCGAGACGCTCTGCAAATCCTTCTCTTCGGCCACCCGGCGCATCATCGGCGTGACAATGGCCAGCTCGTCGTGCTCAACACCGCGCGACTTGGCCTCGAATTCGAGGATGAAGCTGAGGTGCGACTGGTGGGCCGACACGTCAAACAGCCGCCCGTCGCCGAACACGTCAAAGCCGAACATGCGCACCACGGCATCGTCGTGAGAGGCCGTGCTCAGCTTGCGGCGCAACCGCTCGAGGCTCGCCTCGGGCAGAAACTGGCCCAGTGGCACGCCCGCCATCTCCTCCCACGGCAGCCCCAGCACCTCGGTCGCGTTGCGCGACACATGCTGCACGATCCAATCCGCCGAAATCGCGATCAGCGCCCCGAAGGATTGCACGTTCCCCAGAATGTGGATCGGCTCCCGGTCGCAGTTGGTCAGGTCAACCGGCGTATCGGTAGAAACGAAGGGATCTTTCATACAGTCGGGGCCTGTGGGGTCTGCGTCGTCTGGGGGTGAGGTGCGGCCTCTGGCCGCCGGGGCAGGTGGCGCTCGGCCTCCTGCTGAAAAATCGCAAAGGCGCGGGTCGCATCAGACAGGATGCGCGCGCGCGCTTCGGCATCGGGGCTTGTCTGCCCCATGCGCTGGGCAAAGGCCTTCCAAGCGGCAATGTCGGGCTCGATGGCCAGCAGGCCCCGGCGCTCTTCCGGCGGCACGCCGTTGCGCAGCACGGTCAGGCCAAGCTGCGAGCCAAGGGTGATATAGGCCACCGCATCCGCCGCTATCGGGTCGTCGCCCGCGCCATCCGTCTCGGCCTCGTCGCCCTCGTCCAGCGCATCGACCGTCCGGCGCAGCGTAGCCGTGGCCTCTGCCGCCTCCCAGCCGCAGGCCGCGCCGATCCGGCGAAAGCCCGCGCGTTGCACACGGTCGAACAGCGCCCTGTCGGCGCTGTCATGCAAATTGAGGGTTGACAGCATTCCATCCAGCCGCTCATGGGCCGGGCCAGTCACCTGCCGGAGCTCATGCCGGAGAGAGAGCGCCACGGTCTCAGCGCGCTGAAAAGTCATCGTCATCCACTACTTGTCCCGTCAGCACGGCAGGGCGCACCCATGTGATCACGCAATAAAACATCCCCGGACGCCTCCGGTTCCGTAAAAAGTTAACTTGGAGATAAATTATTCTCAAATTCCGGAAAACCACAAAGGGCGCGGACCTATGGCGAGGTCCGCGCCCTTTGGTTTTTCGTCATCAAAGAGCCTCTGCGGGCGTCAGCCCCGGGTCACCTGCGGCTCTTGCGAGTAGTCCACGCCGCCGTTTTCCGAGGCCGGGTAGAGCACGACCTTCGCATTCATCGGCGTCCGGCGGTAGAGGTGTACGATCTGGTTGTTCACCAGCCGCGCGCAGCCGTTCGAGACCCGCTTGCCAATGGTGCGCGGGTCGTTGGTGCCGTGGATCCGCAGGAAGGTATCGCCGATCTGCGGCTTGAAGAGGTAGATCGCGCGGGCGCCAAGCGGGTTGTTCGGGCCGCCGGGCATGCCGTCTTCGTATTTCTTGTAAGAGGCCGGGTCGCGCTCGATCATCTCGGGCGTCGGCGTCCAGGCCGGCCACTGCTTGCGCGCGCCAACAAAGAACTCGCCGGGCTCGTACAGGCCGGGGCGGCCGATGCCGCAGGTATATTGGATTGCGCGGCCCCCGCCGAGGGTGAGGAACAGCGCAAAGCGGCTCGGGCTCACGTGAATCTCCTGTGGCGGCAGCTCCTTGGAGACGTTCACATAATGCGGCAGCAGATGAACGGGCAGGCCATAGGGCTTGAGGGTTTCGTCATAGGCAAGGGCAGGGGCCCCCGCCACAAAGGTACCACCAAGCAGCGCAGCACTGCCGGTGAGGAAGTTTCTTCTCTTCATGTCACTCGAACCTTAGGCGTAAATTTTCGGGGAAGATGCCCAAAACAGCCCAAAAACCCAAGCCCTTTGTGCGTTTTTTCACGCAGAGGTCATTCCGCTGCTGCGTATTTGCGCCTCAGCGTGAGCTTCGAGACCTTGCCTGTGGCCGTCAAAGGCAGTTCCTCGACAAAGAGCACCTCGTCGGGCAATTGCCAGCTGGCAAAGTGCGGCGCGAGCAACTCGCGCAGCGCCTCGGGGTCCGGCGCATCGCCCTTCGGAACCACCACCAGCATCGGCCGTTCGCCCCATTTTTCATGCGGCACTGCGATCGCGGCGCAGTTGGTCACCTGCGGGTGGCCCATCACCACGTTCTCCATGTCAATTGAGCTGATCCACTCGCCGCCCGATTTGATCAGGTCTTTCGTCCGGTCGGTGATCGAGAGCGTGCCATCGGGGGTGATCCGGGCAATGTCTCCGGTGCCAAACCAGCCTTCCGCGTCAATCGCCTCGGCGCTGGCCTCTGCGTCGTTGAAGTATCCCGCCGCAATGGTGTTGCCCCGCACAAAGAGCTCGCCCGTGGCCTTGCCGTCCTGCGGCTGCTCGGTGCCGTCCTCATCGACGATCTTCATATCGATCCCAAAGGCCCGGCGCCCCTGTTTCTGCTTCACGTCGAGCTGTTCGGCGAGGGGTTTGTCGCGCATCGCCGGCGAGAGGTTTCCAACCGTGCCGATCGGGCTCATCTCGGTCATGCCCCATGCATGGCACACGTCCACGCCGCGGGTCTCGAAACCCTCGATCATCGCCCGCGGCGCCGCCGAGCCGCCCACCACGAGGTGGCCGAACCCCTCCGGCAGCCGCCCTTGCGCCTCGATCTCCTTC
Organism: Oceanicola sp.; assembly: GCA_017792405.1. Taxonomy (GTDB): domain Bacteria; phylum Pseudomonadota; class Alphaproteobacteria; order Rhodobacterales; family Rhodobacteraceae; genus Vannielia. Next base: position 2,120,884 of record CP051231.1, on the reverse strand, counting down.
TGCAGCCCGAGCCAGACGGTCGGCACACCCCAGGCCGAGAACACCTGCTCCCCGTCCATCAGCTTGAACAGCGAGGCCCCATCCAGACCCGGCCCCGGCATGATGAGAGATGCACCGGTGAGCGGGGCCGAATAGGGCAGGCCCCAAGCGTTCACGTGAAAGAGCGGCACCACGGGCAGTATCCGGCTCCCCTCCTGCAGCACCTTCGGCAGGCTGATCGCGGTGCAGAGCGCGTGCAGCACGGTGGAGCGATGGGAATAGAGCGTGCCCTTGGGGTTGCCGGTGGTGCCCGAGGTGTAGCAGAGCGCGGCGGCGGTGGTCTCGTCGAACTCCGGCCAGTCAAACCGCTCCGGCTGGCCCTTCAGCAGCGCCTCGTAGTTCAGGCACTCCACCTTGCTCTCGGGCTGCTTGTCTTCATCCACCATCGCCACGTAGCGCAGGCTCTCGGGGAAATGCGGCGCCAGCCCCTCAATGATCGGCAGGAAGGTGGTGTCGAAGAACAGCAGGCTGTCGCCCGCGTGGTTCACGATATAGCCCATCTGCTCGGCCGAAAGGCGCGGGTTGATCGTGTGGCACACCGCCCCGATCCCGCTGATCGCGTAGTAGAGTTCGAAATGCCGGTAGCCGTTCCACGCCAGCGTCGCCACCCGGTCGCCGGGCTTGATCCCAAGCGCGCGCAGGGCATGGGCCAGCCGTGCCACGCGGGCTGCAGTTTCGGGGTAACTCTGGCGGTGAATGTCGCCCTCGGTCCGGGCCGAGACGATCCCCTCACCGGGGTAGACCTGCGCCGCATGGGTCAGAATATCCGCAATCCGCAGCGGACGGTGCATCATCAGGCCTTCCATGGCCGCTCCTCCCTGTATCGCGGCCTCCCCGCCGCGTTTGATCTCAGCCTAGGCGTGGAAACCCGGCGCCTGCAACACCTGCCATGGTGGGGGCGCCAGCGCACCCGCTCACCCCATCGCCGACCACCCGCCATCCACGATAATCGTCTGCCCCGTCATCCACGCCCCCGCAGGCGCGGCCAGCATCACCGCAATCCCGGCAATATCCTCCGGCTCCCCCAGCCGCTTGAGCGCATAGCTCTCCGCCACCCGCTTGGCCCGCGCCGGGTCTTCATAAAGCGCGCGTGCAAAATCCGTCTTCACCACAGCAGGCGCGATCCCGTTCACCCGGATGTTGTCGGCCCCGTAGGCCACGGCGAGGTTGCGCACGATCTGCGTGTCGGCAGCCTTGGTCACCGCGTAGATCCCCAGATGCTCCGAGCCCTTGAAGGCCGCAATCGAGGACACGATCACAATCGCCCCGCCGCCTTTCGCCTGCATCCCCGGCACCACGCCCTTGGCCAGCCGCATGTTGGCCCGGATGTTCACCGCGATGGTCTTGTCAAAGGCATCATCCGGCGTATCCAGAAACGGCCCCATGTAGGGGTTCACCGCCGCATTGCAGACCAAGATGTCCACCGGCCCGAGCGTCTCTTCCGTTTCTGCCAATAGCCGCTCTATCGCCGCATCATCCGAGACGTTGCAGGCAATCGGCACCGCTGCCTCCCCGATCTCCTCCGCCACCGCCGCACAGGCCTCTGCCTTGCGCGACGAGATCACCACCTTCGCCCCCCGCGCCACCAAAGCCTCCGCAATCGCCCGGCCAATGCCGCGCGTCGAGCCGGTGACAAGCGCCACCTTTCCCGTAAGATCAAACAGATCGCCCATCCTGCGCCTCCCTTGCTGCCAGCAGAGGCGGGCAGGGCGGGCTTGTCAAGCATGTGCGGAATTGTATTCTGCATTGCGAAACGGGTGCGCGGGCAGGCGCCCCAGCGGAGGACAGCATGGACGCGGCAAGGCTTTTCGACCTCACCGGCAAGGTGGCGCTGGTCACCGGCGGCTCGTCGGGCATTGGCGAAATGGCCGCCGAGGGGCTGGTCCGTGCCGGGGCCCGCGTACTGCTCGCCTCCCGCCGGGGCGATGCCTGCGAGGCAGTGGCCGCCCGGCTGAACGCGCTGGGCGCATCCGGCTCGGCAGAGGGTTTCGCGGGCGATGTGAGCACCGCCGAGGGCGTCGATGCGCTCGCCGGCGCCACCCGCGCCCGCACCGACACGCTCCATATCCTCTTCAACAACGCCGGCCGCAGCTGGGGCGCCCCGCTGGACGATTTCCCCCATGCCGCGTGGGACAAGGTGATGAGCCTCAACGTCGCCGGCCTCTTCGAACTCACCCGCACCCTGCTGCCGCTCCTGCGCGCCGCCGCGACTGACGAAGACCCTGCCCGCGTCGTCAACACCGGCTCCGTCATGGGCGAGGTGCCGATGGGCGACGACGCCTATTCCTACGCCGCCTCCAAGGCCGCCGTGCACCACCTGACCCGCATCCTCGCCAAGGAACTCGCCGCCGACCGCATCACCGTCAACGCCCTCGCTCCCGGCCCCTTCGTCTCCAAGATGACGGCGTTCGCGACCGGCGATGACGACCTGCGCGCCCGCGTCGGCGCCCAGGTCCCTCTCGGGCGCGTCGGCAGGCCCGAAGACATCGCCGCCGCGCTGCTCTACCTCTGCGGCCCGGGCGGCGGCTATGTGACCGGGGCGATCGTGCCCGTCTCCGGCGGCATCAACGTGCAAACCGGCCCCGACATCTTCGCCGAGGGCAAGCCGTGACGCTGGACGAGCTGAAATCCCGCACTGGCGAAGAGCTGGGCGTCAGCCGCTGGTTCACCATCGACCAGCCGCTGATAAACGCCTTCGCCGACCTCACTGAGGATCACCAGTTCATCCACACCGACCCCGCGCGCGCCGCCGAAACCCCCTTCGGCACCACCATCGCCCACGGCTTCCTGACCCTCTCGATGCTCTCCGCCATGGCCTACGACGCGCAGCCAGAGGTCGAGGGCCAGACCATCGGCATCAACTACGGTTTCGACCGCATCCGCTTTCTCTCGCCCGTCCCCGCTGGCGCCCGCATCCGGGCCCGCTTCACCCTCGCCGCGCTGACCGAGAAGCGCCCGGGCGATGTGATGATCACATGGGAGGTGACGATGGAGGCCGAAGGCACGGCCAAACCCGTGGTCGTCGCACGCTGGCTCAACAAGAAATATCTGGAGGCCGCATGATCCGCTTCGACGGGCAGGTTGCAATCGTCACCGGCGGGGCCGCCGGGCTGGGCCGGACTCACGCGCTCGGGCTCGCCGCGCGCGGGGCAAAGGTGCTGGTCGCCGACATGGCCGACGGGGCAGGGGTGGTCTCCGAAATCGAGGCCGCAGGCGGCACCGCGCTTGCCACACGCACCGATGTGTCGGACGAGGCCAGCGTGGCCGAGATGGTCGCCGCCGCCATGAGCGCCTGGGGCCATGTCGACATCCTCGTCAACAACGCGGGCCTCCTGCGCGACAAGTCCTTCGCCAAGATGGACATGGCCGACTGGCGCCGCGTGATCGACGTTCACCTCACCGGCTCCGCCCTCTGCACCCACGCCCTCTGGCCGCACTTCCGCGAGCGGCAATATGGCCGCGTCGTCTTCACCACCTCCGGCTCCGGGCTCTACGGCAACTTCGGGCAGGCCAACTACGCCGCCGCCAAGGCGGGCATGATTGGGCTGATGAACACGCTCCACCTCGAAGGCGCGCGCTACGGCATCCGCGTCAACTGCCTCGCCCCCACGGCGGCCACGGCGATGACCGATGGCCTGCTGCCCGAGGATGCCGCCACCTTGCTGACGCCCGAGAGCATCACGCCGGGCCTGCTCTGGCTGGTCTCGCCCGATGCCCCCTCCCGCACCATCCTCGCCGCAGGCGGCGGGGTTTTCTCGGTCGCGCGGATCACCGAAACCCTCGGCCTGAACTTAGCAGGCGGTGAGATCACGCCCGAGGCGGTGGCCCAAAGCGCGGCTCTGCTGACCGACCCGGACGGCGCCGAAGACCTGCCAGACGCCTTCTCACAAACCCGCCGTTTCGCCGCGCAGGCCGCCGAGGCGCGCGGGCTGCCTCTCGACTGGAAGGTCTGAAACCATGCGTGAAGCCCTCATCGTCTCCACCGCGCGCACGCCCATCGGCAAGGCCTATCGCGGCGCCTTCAACGCTACCACGCCGCAGGCGCTGGCGGGCCATGCGATCAGCCACGCCGTCTCCCGCGCCGGTGTCGAGCCTGGCGAGGTGGGTGACCTGGTGCTCGGCGCCGCCCTCCAGCAGGGGTTCCAAGGCGGCAACATCGCCCGCCAGTGCGCCCTGCGCGCCGGCCTCCCTGAGACCGTCGCGGGCATGTCGCTCGATCGCCAATGCGCCTCCGGCCTCATGGCCATCGCCACCGCCGCCAAGCAGGTGATCCACGATGGCATGCCCATGGCCATCGGGGCAGGGGTGGAGAGCATCTCGCTCGTGCAAACCCCCGCCATGCGCCGCGACCCGGACCCGTGGCTGCGCGAGCACGTCCCATCCATCTACATGACCATGCTGGAAACGGCTGAAACGGTCGCCGCGCGTTACGGCATCTCCCGTGAGGCGCAAGACGAATACGCGGCCCAAAGTCAGGCCCGCACGGAGGCGGCCCAGCAGGCCGGGGCCTTCGACGACGAGATCGTGCCGCTCCCCTCCGTGATGAAGGTGAAAGACCGCGAAACCGGCGAAGTCTCCGACCGGTCAGTGACGCTGGAGAAGGACGAGGGCAACCGCCCCGGCACCACGGCGGAAAGCCTCGCCGGCCTCACCCCGGTGTTCGAAAAAGGCATCTCGCTGGATGAAGGTCGCTTCATAACCGCCGGAAATGCCTCGCAACTGTCAGACGGCGCGTCTGCCGCAATGTTGATGGAAGGCAAGGAGGCCGAACGCCGGGGCCTCACGCCGCTGGGCCGTTACGTGGGCATGGCCGTGGCCGGCTGCAACCCCGACGAAATGGGCATCGGCCCCATCTTCGCCGTGCCCAAACTGCTCGAAACCCATGGCCTCAAGGTGGATGATATCGATCTCTGGGAGTTGAACGAGGCCTTCGCCTGTCAGGTGATCTACTGCCGCGACCGTCTCGGCATCCCCGACGCGCGCCTCAACGTGAACGGCGGCGCCATCTCCATTGGCCACCCCTATGGCATGTCGGGCGCCCGAATGGTCGGCCACGCGCTGATCGAGGGCAGACGGCGCGGCGCAAGATACATCGTCACCACCATGTGCGTGGGCGGCGGAATGGGGGCTGCGGGCCTCTTTGAAGTTCTCTGAAGGGAGAGAGATATGGACCTCGGGATGACCCCCCGGATCAAGGAGCTGGCCGCCAAGGTGCGCCAGATGGTGGACGAAGAGATCGAGCCGCTCGATCACGAGTTCGAGGCCGAAGTGGGCAAGCACCCCTCGGGTGACCGCTTCCAACTCACCGACCGCCAGATCGAAATTCTCGATACCCTCAAATCCAGCGCCCGCGCCAAGGGCCTGTGGAACTTCTGGCTCACCGACAGCGAAAAAGGGCAGGGGCTCACCACCGTCGAATACGCCTATCTCGCCGAAGAGATGGGCAAGGTCGGCCTCGCCGCCGAGGTCTTCAACTGTGGCGCCCCCGACACCGGCAACATGGAGGTCTTTGAGCGCTACGGCTCCGAGGCGCACAAGGAGCGCTGGCTGAAACCGCTGCTGAACGGCGAGATCCGCTCCGCCTATGTGATGACCGAGCCGGGCGTGGCCTCATCTGATGCCACCAACATCTCGCTCGAGGCCAAGCCCGATGGCGATGACTGGATCCTCAACGGCGAGAAATACTGGATCAGCGGCGCAGGCGACCCGCGCTGCGCCGTCTATATCATCATGGCCCAGACCGACCCGGAGGCCGACAAGCACGCACGGCACTCCATGTTCGTTCTCCCCGCCGACAGCCCCGGCATCGAAATCCTCCGCCCCATGCACGTCTTCGGTCATGACGATGCGCCCCACGGCCACATGCACATCCGCTTCACCAACGTGAAGGTGAAAGGCGAAGACCTGATCCTCGGTCGTGGCAGAGGCTTCGAGGTCGCCCAAGGCCGCCTCGGCCCGGGCCGCATCCACCACTGCATGCGCGCCATCGGCCAGGCCGAGAAGGCGCTGGAGCTCTTTTGCAAACGCGCCATGACCCGCGAGGCCTTCAAGAAGAAGCTGGTCGATCTCGGCGCCAACTACGACATCATCGCCAACTGCCGGATGGAGATCGAACAGGCGCGCTTGCTCTGCCTCAAGGCCGCCTGGATGATGGACACACAAGGCACCCGCGCCGCCCAGCCGTGGATCAGCCAGATCAAGGTCGTCGCGCCGCTCATGGCGCTCAAGGTCGTCGACGAGGCTATGCAGGTCCACGGCGGCTCCGGCATCAGCCAAGACACCCCGCTCGCCGCGATGTGGACCAAGATCCGCACCCTGCGCTTTGCCGACGGGCCGGATGCCGTGCACCGCCGCCAGGTCGCCCGCGCCGAGCTGCGGAAATACTCCAACGAGAAAATCTGACCCTTGCCCGAACTCCTCCTCATCCGCCACGCACAGGCCTCTTTCGGGGCGGCGGATTATGACGTTCTGTCAGACCTCGGCCACGCGCAGAGCCGCGCGCTGGGCGAGGCGCTGCGCCGTCAGGGCGTGCGGCCCGTCGCCGTCTACCGCGGCGCCATGCGGCGGCACCGCGAGACACTGGAGGGTATCAAAACCGCCCTCGACCTGCCCGAGGCCACCGTCCACGAAGGCCTCAACGAATTCGACAGCAAGGCCCTGCTCGCGGCCTTCGGCGGCGGCGTCCCGTCCGACCGCAAGGCCCACTTCCGCCGCCTCCGCGAGGCGGTCATCGCATGGCAAGCAGGCGAGATCACCGAGCCGGAGAGCTTCACCGATTTCACCGCCCGCGTGATGTCCGCTCAGGCGCAAATGGCCAACCACGACGGCCCCGTTCTCAGCGTTTCCTCCGGCGGCGCCATCTGCCGGATGCTCGCCGCCGCCGTCGATGCCCCAGCCCGCACCATGATCGATCTGCAACTCCAGATGAAAAACTGCGCCGTCTCCCGCATCCTCGCCACCGGCAGCGCCACCTTCCTCACCGGCTTCAACGAAACGCCCCATATCGACGCGGAGGCAGCCCACATGCTGACCTTCTCATGACCGACGCGCAAACCCTTGATATCGAGGCCGTTTCCGTCTGGATCGAGGCCAACGCACCCGGCCACGCCGGCCCCGTCACCGCGCAAAAATTCCCCACCGGCCAATCCAACCCGACCTTCCGCCTGACAACCCCGCAGGGCCCGCTCGTCCTGCGCCGCAAGCCCCCCGGCAAGCTCCTCAAATCCGCCCACGCGGTGGACCGCGAATACCGCGTCCAATCCGCCCTCGCGGCCACAGCCGTGCCCGTCGCTCAGATGATCGCCTATTGCGACGACCCCGCGGTCATCGGCTCCGAGTTCTACCTGATGGAGCACGTACAGGGCCGCCACTTCAACGAGCCACACCTGCCCGAGCTTTCCCACTCCGAGCGCGCCCCGATGTTTGACGAGATGAACCGCGTCCTCGCCGCCATCCACAACGTCGACCTCGCCGCCACCGGCCTCGAGGACTTCGGCCGCGCGGGCAACTACTACCGCCGCCAGATTGACCGCTGGACAACTCAATACCGCGCCTCCGAGACCGAAACGATTGAGGCGATGGACGCGCTCATCACATGGCTCGACACCCACGTGCCCGAGGATGACGGCCAGATCTGCCTCACCCACGGCGACTACCGGCTCGACAACATGCTCTTCGCCCCGAACGCCCCCCGCATCACCGCCGTGCTCGACTGGGAGCTCTCCACCCTCGGCCATCCCTACGCCGATCTCGCACAGGTCATCATGCAATGGCAGCGCCCGCCGGGGCCGGAGGGCAGGGGGCTTGCCGGGCTCGACCGTGCCGCCCACGGCCTGCCCGAGGATCAGGCCTTCATCGATGCCTACTGCGCCCGCCGCAACATTCCCGGCATCCCCGACTTCGGCTTCTACCTCGCCTTTGCCAACTTCCGCATGGCGGGCATCCTGCAGGGCGTCAAAAAGCGCGCGCTCGATGGCAACGCCTCCAACCCCGAGAAGGGCCTGCAACTTGGCCGTCTCGTGCCGGGGCTGGCGCAGGCCGGGCTGGAGGCCGCAGGTGGGTAGCCGCTCCGCCAGCCGCGTGGTGCTCATCACCGGCGCTGCCTCGGGCTTCGGGGCCGGGGCCGCGCGAGGCTTTGCCGCCGAAGGCGCCCGGCTCGTGCTCTGCGATATCAACGAACGCAGCCTCGATCAGGTGGCCGAAGGCCTACGCGAGACCGGGGCAGAGGTGCTCGCCCGCCCTGTCGATGTCACCGACGAGGCGGCGCAGGCCGGGCTGGTGGCCTCCGCCCTCAAACACTTCGGCCAGCTCGACGTGGCCATCAACAACGCTGGTCTCGGCCAGCCCTTCACCCCGCTCGCTCGCACCGAGGCTGCCGATTTCGACCGTATCCTTGCCGTCAACGCCCGTGGCGTCTTTCTGGGGATGAAGCACCAGATCCCGCCGATGCAGGCGGCAGGCAGCGGCGTGATCCTCAACATCGCCTCCGCCGCCGGGCTCACCGGGGCGGGGCATCTCGCCGCCTATGCCGCCGCCAAACACGCCGTTGTCGGCCTCACCCGCGCCGCCGCCGATGAGCTTGCGCGCCATAATATCCGCGTCAACGCGCTCTGCCCGGCCTTTGCCGAAACGCCGCTCTTTGCCGAGATGGCCGACCGCTTCGCCTGCCGGATCGACGCCGACGGCGCAGAGGCCCGCAACCGCATCACAGCCCGCGTGCCCATGGGCCGTGTGGCCACAGTCGACGAGGTCGTGCAGGCCATGCTCTGGACCTGCGCGCCCTCCAACAGTTTCATGACCGGGCAGGCCCTCGCCATTGATGGCGGGCTGACGGCGATCTAGGGGAGCCACGGTGGACGCGAGCGAAGACCTTGAAACCGGCCTTGAGGCCGATGACCGCAACTTCATCACCGCACTGGCGCGCGGGCTGGAGGTGCTGCGCTGCTTCCGCCCCGCCGAAACCGAGCTGACCAATCAGGAAATCGCGGCGCGCACCGGCCTGCCCAAGGCCACCATCTCGCGCCTCACCTACACGCTCCGGCGGCTCGATTACCTCGTGCATTCCGAGCGCAACGGCACCTATCGGCTCGGGCCGGGGGTGCTGGCGCTGGGCTACGGCGTGCTCGCGGGGATGGAAACCTCCGAGCGCGCCCGCCCCGAGATGCGCGCCCTTTGCGAAGGCCCCAACCCGCATGTGACCGCCGCCTTTGCCGAGCGCCACCGGCTTCAGGCTGTCTATGTCGGCGTGCAGCGCTCGCAGCAGGCCGTCTCGCTCACCATGAACGTCGGTGCCCGCCTACCACTCTTTCACTCCGCCATCGGCCGCGCGCTTCTTGCCGCCATGACCGAGGAGCAGCACGCGCATATCCTCGATCTCGCCAAGCGCGAACGCCCCGATGATGTGCCCCGCTACCGCGAGAGCCTCGCAAAGGCGGTCGAGGATTACGCCACGCTCGGCTACACCACCGGCTATGGCGACTGGCGCCCCGAAATCAACGGCATCGCGGTGCCCGTGGTCTCGCTGAACGGCGACCGTATCTTCGCCATGAACGTTGGCGGCCCGGCCTTCCTCGTCTCGCCCGACGAGCTGCGCGACGCCTATGCTGAGCGCCTTCTGGCCGCCGCCGAGGCCCTGAGCCGCCGGGCGTCCGCATGAGCTGGCCACCCGCCCCGCCAATCCCGCCCGAACTGCTTGAGCCGCCCTATCCCTTCCAAAGCCTCATGGGCTTCGAGATCACCGGCTGGGGCGAGGGCTGCGCCCGCGTGGAGCTTGCCCCCTTGGACGCGGTCGAAAACCGCCACGGCATCCCCCACGGCGGCGCGATCTCGGTGCTGCTCGACACCGCGATGGGCTACGCGGGCAGCTATACGGGCGACGCGGGCGAGAAGCGCATGGCCATGACCCTGTCGATGACCGTCAATTTTCAGGGGCAGGCGCAGGGCACGCGGCTCATCTCCGAAGGGCGCAAAACCGGGGGAGGGCGCAAGACCTTCTTCGCCGAGGCCCGGCTTTCAGACGAGCACGGCAATCTCGTTGCCACAGCCACCGGTGTCTTCCGCTACCGCACACCTCAGGCGTAAGTCGCCGTCACCCGCGCGGTGTGAAAATCGGCATCCCCCAGCTGTGCATCGAGCATCACCAGCCGTTTGGCGTAGTGACTCAGCGGATACTCCCACGTCATCCCGATCCCGCCGTGCAGCTGGATGCTCTCTTCGCTCACCTTCCGCGCCACGCGCCCCACGAGGCTCTTGGCCATCGCAACCGAGCGCCAGTCCATCCGGTCTGCGGCGGCAATGGTGATTGAGCGGGCCTGCTCGATCGCCGTCTTCATCTCCACCATCCGGTGCTGAAGCGCCTGAAACTTGCCGATCTCGCGACCAAACTGCTTGCGGCTCTTCAGGTAGTTGAGCGTGGTGGCATAGCACCAGTCCATCGCCCCCACCGCCTCGGCGCAAAGGGCCAACCGCCCCCCGTCCAAAGCCCGTTCAATGGCCGGCCCGGCGTCGGGGAGGAGACACCGGGCCGCCGTGCCGTCGAGCATCAGCTCGGCAGCACCACCGCCGTCGATCATCCCCCAAGGGGTCACGGCAGCATCCTCGGCCTTTACCTCGTAGAGCGCCAGCTTGCCCTCCCGCCGTGCGCTGACCAGAAAATGGGTGGCAGCATTGCCGCCATAGACCGCAGTCTTGCGCCCGGTGAGCGTGTCGCCGCCCTCGGTCGCGCCTCCCTCGGCATCCCACGGCGCTTCCGGCTCATCCACCGCCAGCGCATATATCGCCTCGCCGCTCAAGAGCGGCTCAAGCTCTTCTCCCGCCTCCGCCAGGAGAGGCGCGGCCATCGCGGCGCCGAGCAGAGGCTCAGGGCAGAGCGCGGCGCCCAATTGTTCGAAAACTGCAAGCAGGTCGAACCCACCGCCGCCCATGCCGCCAGAGTCCTCGCTGACGAAGGCATAAAGAATGCCCAGCTCTGCCAATGACTTCCAGCCCTCAATGTCATGGAATGGCGGGTCATAGGCCACCGAGGTCCGATGTTCGATTCCGTAACGGTCCCCGAGCAGCTTGCTGAGGCTGTCGGCCAGCATCCGGCGGTCGTCTGTCATCTCGAAGTTCATGTCAGAGCTCCAGCATGGCCTTGGTCAGGATGTTCTTCTGGATCTCGTTGGACCCGCCGAAAATGCTGATCTTCCGGTTGTTGAAATAGCTCGCCGCCGCGCCCTCATCCTCGGGCACCAGCACCGCCGCGTTGCCGCTCGGTGCCCCCCCCGGCATCACCGCCGCCGCTGGCCCCAGCGCGCGCCGGTAAAGGTCGTTCAGCGCCTGCCGCACCTCCGTACCCCGGATCTTCAGCATCGAAGTTTCCACGCCCGGGTGGCCCACCCGCTGGGCCTCCGCCAACATCCGAAGGTTGAAGATCTTCATCGCCTCAAGATCCATCTCCACCTCGGCCAGCCGGGCGGCAAAGAGAGGATCGTCGATCAGCCGCTTCCCCCCGCGAACCGTCCGCGAAGCCAGCGCCTTCACCCGCTCGAAGGCGGCGATGGAAAAGCCCACCCCCGCAATCCCGGTGCGCTCATGGGTCAGCAGGTATTTCGCCACCGTCCAGCCGTCATTCTCCTTCCAGACGAGGTTTTCCGCTGGCACCCGCACATCGGTGAAGAACACCTCGTTCACCTCATGCCCGCCCTCGATCAGCCGGATCGGCCGCACCTCGATGCCCGGCGTCTTCATGTCGATCAGCAGGAACGAAATGCCCTCCTGCGGCTTGCCCGAACCGTCCGTCCGCACCAAGCAGAAAATCCAATCGGCATGCTGCCCCAGAGTCGTCCACGTCTTCTGACCGTTGACGACATACTCATCGCCATCCCGTACCGCTTTCGTCTTCAGCGAGGCCAGGTCAGAGCCCGCCCCCGGCTCCGAATAGCCCTGGCACCACCAATCCGTTCCATCCAGAATCCGGGGCAGGTAATGCGCCTTCTGCGCGTCACTCCCGAACTTGATCAGCACCGGTCCGAGCATCTGCAGCCCAAAGGGCAAAATCCGCGGCGCATAGGCCCGCGCCGCCTCCTCATCGAAGATATGCCGCTCCACCGGCCCCCATCCCGGCCCGCCATGCTCTTCCGGCCAGGTCTGCGCCAGCCAGCCGCGCGATTGCAAAATCGCGTGCCATCGCTCGGTATCCTCCTTGCTGACCTCGCCCCCCGCCTTCACCCGCGCGGCGATATCCTCGGGCAGCTCATCGGCCAAAAACTGGCGCACCTCGGCCTGAAAGGCCTGCTCTTGCGGGGAGTAGGAAAGGTCCATCTGCTACCTCAGTTCATCTCGGCAAATGTCGTGCCCTCGGCGGCCATTTTCCGCAGCAGGTCAGGCACTTGCCAGTAATAGGGGTCTTCCTCGGCGTAACGCTCGATGCGGGCGACAAGCTCGCCTGCACCGATCACATCCGCGGTATGCATCGGCCCGCCCCGGTGGCGCGGAAAGCCGTAGCCGAAGAGGAAAACCGCATCGATATCAATGGGCCGCAGCGCAATGCCGTCCTCCAGCACACGGGTCGCCTCGGCGATCATCGCGGTGATGAACCGCGCCTGAATCGCCTCCTTCGAGAACTCCCGCGCCGTCACCCCGGCCTTTTCGCGCTCTTCGGCGACGATTTCCGCCACCTCCGGCGCAGGCTCCGGTTGCCCATCGCCATACACGTAAAACCCGCGCCCGGTCTTGCGCCCAAAGTTCCCCGCCTCGCAGATCCGGTCCGCTACCGTCACGTAGCGCTCCTCGGCGGGCCGGGTAGGGGCCAGCCGCTTCCGGTTCGCCCAGCCAATGTCCAGCCCCGCAAGGTCGCTCACCGCAAAGGGCCCCATCGCAAAGCCGAAGTCCTCGATGGCCGCGTCGACTTCATGAGGCGCCGCGCCGTCGAGCACCAGATAGTCGGCCACCTTCTTGTAATGGCTCAGGATTCTGTTGCCGATGAAGCCGTCGCACACGCCCGCACGCACGCCGACCTTGCGGAGCTTCTTTGCCAGTGCGAACCCCGTCGCCACCACCTCCGGCGCGGTCTTCTCGGCCACGACGACCTCCAGCAGCCGCATGATGTGCGCCGGCGAAAAGAAGTGCAGCCCGATCACATCCTCGGGCCGAGACGTGCAGGCGGCAATCTCGTTCACATCCAGATAAGAAGTGTTGGAGGCCAGCACCGCGCCCGGCTTGCAGATCGCATCCAGCCGCCCAAAAACATCGCGCTTCACGCCCATGTCTTCAAAGACCGCTTCGATCACCACGTCGCAATCGGCAAAATCCTCCAGCGCCACCGACGGCTTGAACCTCCCAAGCGCCGCATCCCGCTTCGCCTCGCTCAACTTGCCGCGCTTCACCGCGCCCGCGAGGTTTTTCTCCACCGTCGCACGCCCGCGCCCCAGCGCCTCCTCGTCGCGCTCGTTCATCCGCACGGTCAGCCCGGCGTTCAGGCAGGCCGTGGCGATGCCCGAGCCCATCGTGCCGCCGCCGATCACGCCAACCACGCTCACCTCGCGCGGCTCCGCCCCAGCCTCGGGGATCCTTTCCACCGCGCGTTCGGCAAAGAAGGCGTGGATCAGACCCGCCCGTTGTGGGCTTTCGATACAGGCCTGAAACTTCTCGCGCTCCAGAGCCAGCCCGGCTTCCAGCGGCCCGGTGCAGGCCTCCACGGCCTCCACCGCGCGGTGGGGCGCAAACAGATGTGCCGCCTTCGCCGCCAGCTTCGCCTTGGTCGCCTCGATTGCCTCCGCGTCCGGCGTCACCTCGATCTCGCCGGTCTTGCGGCAGGGCAGGGTGCCCACCTGCGCTTCCTCGGCCATCCGCAGCGCCACCTCGCGCGGCTCACCCTCTTCGATCCGGTCCACCAGCCCGCAGCTCAACGCATCCTCATGCCCGATCCGCTCGCCAGTGGTGATGATCGAGAGCGCCGCGCCGATCCCCATCAGCCTGGGTCCGCGCTGAGTGCCGCCCGCGCCCGGGATCACCCCCAGCGTCACCTCCGGAAAGCCCACTTTCACGCCCGGTATCGCCACCCGGGCGTGGCAGCCGATTGCCACCTCCAGCCCGCCGCCAAAGCAGGAGCCGTGCAGCACGGCGACCACCGGCTTGGGGCAGGCTTCGATCCGGTTGCAGACATCGGTCAAAATCGGCTCCATGCGCGGCTTGCCGAACTCCCGTATGTCGGCCCCGGCAATGAACGCCCGGCCCTTGCCGTAGATCGCCACCGCCTCCACGCCATCGTCCGTTTCCACCGCCTCCACGGCCTTCCACAGCCCTTCGCGTACCGCATGGCCCGCCGCGTTCACTGGCGGATTGTCGATCACGATCAGCGCCAGCGGCCCCTCGCGCTCGATGGAAATCACATCATTGATTTGCATGGCCTGCCTCCGAAATTTCTGCCCGCGCCGCACGCTGCCCTGCGAGCGCAGCGGCGGCAAGGGGCAGGGCGGCCAAAGCCAGCCCGATCAGCGCAGTTGCCCCGTAGCCCAGCCCGGTCTCCTCGGTGTGGGGGATCGCAAAGGCGATGCCCCCCGCGCAGAGTGCCACCCTGAGCGGGATCGAAAGCCCCCCGCGCAGCGGCCCCAAAAAGCTCACGTAGCCCTGCAGCCCGAAGCTGAGCAGTGCCACGCCGGTCAGCGCCGAGGCCAGCGCCACAGCAACCTCCCACGGCTGCGCCTCGCCGATCAGCGCCGGGTTCAGCACGAAGAAGAAGGGCGCAACGTAAATCACCCCGCCCAGCCGCATCGCCTCCAGCCCGGTTTTCATCGCCGAGGCGCCAGACATGGTGGCAGCGGCAAAGGCCCCCAGCGCCACGGGCGGCGTGATGTAGCTGACCATGCCCCAGTAGAGAATGAAGAGATGCACCGCGAGCTGGTTCAGCCCGCCCTGCTCGAGGGCAGGGGCCAGCACCACGGCGAGGAAGATGTAACAGGCGGTCACCGTCATCCCCATCCCGAAGATGAAGGAGGTCACCGCGCCCATCATCAGCAGCACCAGTGTGTTGTCGCCCGCAAGGAACACCAGCTCATTCACCAGCGTCCCCGCCAGCCCCGTGGCCGAAAACGCGCCCACGATAAGGCCCACACCGAGCAGGATCGCCGTCAATTCCGCCAGCCCCGCGCCCACGCCCACGATCATCTGGCCAAGGCCCTTCAACGAAAGCCGGTTGCCGGGCAGCAGCTGGTTCACCACCAGCAGCAGGGCGGTGGCGTAGAAGGGGGCCGAAGTCTCGCGCCGCAGCACGACGAGCATGAAGATCAGCAGGGCAAAGACGCTGACATAGAGCCAGCCTTCCTTCAACACCGTCCGGAGCCGCGGCAGCTCGGCGCGCGGAATGCCCTTGAGCCCGCGCCGCGCGGAGTAGGCATCGATCTGGGCAAAGAGCCCGAAGTAGAAGAGCAGCGAGGGGATCGCGGCGGCAATTGCGATTTCGACATAGGGCCGCGAAAGGAACGAGGCCATCACGAAGGCCGTCGCCCCCATGATCGGCGGCATCAGCACGCCCCCCGTCGAGGCGCAGGCCTCCGTCGCCGCCGCCGTCTCCTTGGAGAACCCGGTGCGCTTCATCGCCGGGATGCTCACCGCCCCCGTGGTCAGCACGTTCGAGATCACCGAGCCCGACATGCTCCCCATGAAGCCGCTGGCGAAGATCGAAACCTTCGCCGCCCCGCCCCGGAACCCGCCGACGAGCCCGAGCGCCAGATCGTTGAAGAACTGACCGCCGCCCGTGCGCTGCAGCACCGCACCAAACAGGATGAACCCGATCACCACGCCGCCAAAGGCCTTCATCGGGATGCCGAAGGAGCTTTCGGACGAGTAGATGTGGTAGCTCACCGCCTCCGAAAACGTGCTCTGAAAGCCCGAGAACGGGTCCGGCACGTGGGAGGCGAAGGTGGGATACATGGCAAAGACCAGCACGATGCAAAACAGCACCAGCCCGCCCGCGCGGCGGGTGCCTTCCAGCACCAGCGCCATGAAGGCATAGCTCACCCAGATCGCCGCCTCCGGCGCGGCATATTCCCAGCCTTCCGAGAGGTTGCGCTGTGCCGTCGCCGCAAGATATCCGGTGCAGGCGAGGGCGGCCGCTGCCAGCAGCCAGTCCACCAGCCCCGGCGTGTCCCCCCGCAGCCCCCGCATCGGGAACACGAGGAAGGCCACCGCCAAAAACAGCCCGCCCAGCAGGTACAGATACCGCCCCTCGATCAGCACCAGCCCGCCGATCTGCAGGTTGAACAGCTGATGGATCACCATCAGCACCCCCAGCGCGGTGGCCACGCCAATGGCCCAGCGGGCCGCCACATCGCCCCGCTTCTTGCCTGCGGCGGGGGCGGCATCCGGGTCGGCAATCGCCCCGGTGGTCTCTTTGGCTGTCATTGCGGCCTCGTCCTGCTCCGAAGGTCAGCCGGGCCGCGCCTCGCATGGGCACGCCCCGGCCAATCAGCTTTGGTCCGTCTCAAAGGATCAGAAGACCACCTCGAAGCCGCCAGCCGCGAGGGCCTCCCGGCGCTTCTCGGCCCAGGCCTCTTCCCAGTTTTCCGGGGCTTCGGCCTTCAGCTCTTCCCATGCGGTGGCAAGGGCCTGCTGGCGGGCGATCAGGTTGTCATTGTGGGCCTGCGCCTCGTCGCTCCAAAGCCCGGCCTCCGTGTAGTAGCGGATCGCGCCGTCATGGTAGGGGGCGACCCACTGCATGTCCTGCTTGTCGAGCGCCCAGCCGTTGATGCCGGGAGCCTTGCCTTCGAAGCTAGGGTAGAGGTCCACCATCGCCTTGGTCATGGCATAGGCCAGCTCTTCATCAGTGGCATCGGTGCCGACCAGCACGGGGTAGGCATAGCCCGCGCCCGCATAGCCATCAGTGCCGTCGATGGTGGCGCCCACGCTGGCCACGTTGGGCACGAAGAAGGGCGCAACCGCCTGCATCGCGGCCACCGCATCGGCCTTCTCAGGGTCCACCGGCGGCCAGAACAGGCCACGCGGGCTGCTGGCGGCCTCATAGGCCATGCCGGAGTTGGTCGAGGCAAAGGCCGCATCGACCTGCCCCTCGATCAGCCCCTTCCAGCTCGCGCCGAAACCGCCGAACTCCACGACTTCCACGTCGTCCCATGTGAGCCCGCCATAGGCGAGGTAAGCCTCGGTGTTCACGTTAAGCGCGGGCGCGCCCACGATATAGGCCACGCGCTTGCCCTTGAGGTCCGAGAACTCCTCGATCCCGAGGTCACCGGCCACGCCAACGCCAAGGTTAATCGCGCCGCCATTGTTGGCCGCGATCACCCGGATCGGCTGCGGCCCCCAGTTCTCGGCGCCAAAGTCAAAGGCGCCTTCCTGCGCCATGAAGCTGCCGCCCACACCCGTGGCGCTGAACTCCACCCGGCCCTGCCGCAGCGGCTCGGTCCGGCTCACATCGTTCTTGCCGGGCAGCACCCGCAGGTTGATCCCGTAGGTGTCTTGCAGCGCCGCGCCGATGGCAACGGCCTGGTTGTAGCCCGCCGAGCCGGTGTCATAGGCCGTCCAGCTCATCTGCTTGGGCAGCGAAGTCTCCTGCGCCGCCAGCGGCGCGGCCAGCAGCACCGCACCCGCAATCAGTCCGATCGTGTGTTTCATGTAGTCCTCCCAAATGGCGCGGGAGACCCCGGTTTGCCCGGTGGCTCCTCCTCCCGCTGTCGTCGCTCCCGTCCGGCGCTTGGTGCGCTCTGCGGAATTGCGTTTCGCAAATGGAGCATCTATCACGATGTGGCGTCGGTCAAGACGCTTACGGTCTTCGGAAAAGCCGGAGGGTCGGATATCGCTGTCGTGGCTGCTCGGAGGAAGCGGTCGCGCAAGGGCGATGCCGCCCTGTGCCGAAGGCGAGTCAGGGGAGGAGAGACAAGATGGTGCGAGCCGCCGATCTTTTGGTGGAGTGCCTCGTGGCCCATGGGGCTGACAGGCTTTTCTGTGTGCCGGGCGAGAGTTACCTCGCGCTGCTCGATGCGCTGCACGGGCAGAACGCGGTCGATCTAGTGGTCTGCCGGCACGAGGGCGGGGCAGGCATGGCCGCCGTCGCCGACGCCAAGCTCACCGGCAAGCCCGGCCTTCTGGCCTGCTCCCGCGGCCCCGGCGCGATGAACGCCGCCATCGCCCTCCATCTGGCCGAGCAAGACGCTGTGCCACTTGTGGTTCTGGTGGGGCAGGTGGCCCGCCACGAGCGCGGCCGCGGTGCCTTTCAGGAGATGGATTATGCTCGCGTCTTCGGCAGTTTCGCCAAGCACGTCGAGGAGGTCACAGACGCCTTTCGCCTGCCCGAGGCCCTTGCCCGCGCATGGGCTGCGGCCCTCTCCGGCACCCCCGGCCCGGTGGTTCTGGCCCTGCCCGAAGACATGCTGACCGACGATGTCACCGCCGCCGTCATCCCGCCCACTCCGGTGCCCGCGCCCGGCCCGTCGGAGGATCACATCGCTCGCGCCGCCTCGCTTCTGGCCGCAGCCCAGCGCCCGCTGATTCTCGCAGGTGGCGGATTCGCGCCGGTCGAGAGTCGCGCCGCGCTGAAGGCTCTGGCAGAAGGGCAGGGGATTCCGGTCGCCACCACCTTCAAGCATCAGGAGGTCTTCGACAATTTCTCGCCGCTCTACGCCGGCAACCTTGGCTTCAAGGTGCCCCCCTCGCTGTGGAAGACGCTGGCGGAAGCTGACCTGATCCTCGCCCTCGGCACCCGCCTCGGCGATGTGCCGACCCAAGGCTACCAGATCCCCGCCGCGCCGGAGCCGACCCAGCCGCTGATACACGTCTGGCCCGATCCTGCGGTGCTGACCCGCCTCTACCGTGCCAACCTTGCCGTGCCCTCCGAGGCCCCCGCCTTCGCGCAGGCGCTGGCCGATGCCGCCCCCAAGGCGCCGGATCGCTCGGCCTGGGCCGCCCGCTGCAACGCTGCCGCGCTGGCCCTCCGGCCCGCGCCCCAGCCCCGTGACGACGGGCTCGATTTTGGCACCGTCGCCGCCGAGCTGGCCAAACAGGCACCCCTCGATGCCATCGTCACCACCGATTCGGGCAACTTCTCCGGCTGGGTCCACCAATACTGGCCGTGGGACGGCTCGCAGCTTGCCGTCGGCGCAGTTGGCGGCGCGATGGGCCTCGGCATCCCCGGTGCCGTCGCTGCCTCGCTGCGCTTCCCGGGCCGATGCGTCCTTGGCTTCGCCGGTGACGGCGGCGCCATGATGACAGGCGCCGAGCTGGCCGTCGCGCTCTCCAAGGGCGCGGCCCCCAAGATCGTTATCGCCGACAACGGCACCTATGGCACCATCCGCCTGCATCAGGAGCGCGACTTCCCAGAGCGCATCTCCGGCACCGACCTGGCCAACCCCGACTTCGCCGCATGGGGCGCCAGCTTCGGGGCAGGGGCCTTCGCCCTCGGGCCGGGCGACGACATCCCGCAAACCGTGGCCGATTTTCTCGCCCATAAGGGCGCCGCGGTGCTGGCGGTCAAAACCTCCGCCGAGGCGATCTCGGCCTACGTCACCGTCAGCCAGCTCCGGGCCCGCAGCAAAGCGCAGAGCAAAAGCTGATGGCCCCCTTCACCCGCCACCTCTCCAGCTGGCCCAAGGGCGTGCCGCTTCACCTCGACATTCCCGCCCGCTCGATGGCCGAAAACCTCGCGCTCTCCGCGCGGGCCACGCCTGACGCCCCCGCAATCCGCTACTACGGGCGCGAGATCACCTATGGCGAACTCGCCGCCGAGGTGGAGGCCCTCGCCGGATGGCTGCAAGCCAACGGCACGCAAAAGGGCGACCGGGTGCTGCTCTACATGCAGAACTCACCCCAGTTCATCGCGGGCTACTACGCCATCCTGCGCGCCGATGCCGTCGTCGTCCCCGTCAACCCGATGAACCGCGCCGCGGAACTCAGCTACCTCTGCGAGGACACTGGCGCGCGCACCGCCCTCACCGGGCAGGAGCTTCTGCCATACCTCGCAGACACGCCGCTCACCCACATCCTCTCCGCCGCCTACGCCGAGCAAACCGACCCGGTCTTCCCCTTCACGCTACCTGAGCCGCTGAACACCCAGCCGCAACCATCCGCCGATCCCCGCGTCACCCAATGGTCCACCGCCATCGCGCAAGCCCACACCCCCGGCCCGATCACCGCCCAGCCAGACGACCTCGCCCTAATCCCCTACAGCTCCGGCACCACCGGCCAGCCCAAGGGCTGCATGCACAGCCACCGCACGGTGATGAGCACCTGCGTCGGCAACACCGTCTGGAACCCTACGCGCGGCAACGGCACCACGCTGGCGAGCCTCCCGCTCTACCACGTCACCGGAATGCAGAACTCAATGAACGCCCCCATCCTCAAGGGCGAACCGATCATCCTGATGACCCGCTGGGACCGCGCCCTCGCGGCCTACCTTATCGAGCGCTACAAGGTCGCCCGCTGGCGCTCGATCACCACCATGGCCATCGACCTCGTCAACGACCCCGACCTCGACAGCTACGACCTGAGCAGCCTCGAAGTCATCGGCGGCGGCGGCGCCTCCATGCCCGAGGCCGTGGCTGCCAAGCTCAAGGATCTCACCGGCCTCGACTACATCGAAGGCTACGGCATGACCGAAACCATGGCGCCGTCGCATATCAACCCGCTCGACGCCCCCCGCCGCCAATGCCTCGGCATCCCCATCTTCGACGTCGACTCCCGCGTGATCGACCCCGACACCGGCACCGAACTCGGGCCCAATGAGCCCGGCGAGATCATCATGCACGGCCCCCAGAACTTCCTCGGCTACTGGAACCGCCCCGAAGAAACCGAAGCCGCCCATATCACCATCGACGGCAAGCGCTTCGTCCGCTCCGGTGACATCGGCCGCTACGACGAAACCGGCTTTTTCTACATCGTCGACCGGGTCAAACGCATGGTCTCCGTCTCGGGCCTCAAGGTCTGGCCGACGGAGGTGGAAGGCCTCATGCACGCCCACCCCAAGATCACCGAATGCTGCATCATCGGCCGCCCCGACCCCCGCACCGGCGAGCGCGTCCGCGCCTACATCGTGCCCAAGGGCGACGTCTCCGAGGCCGAAATCACCCAATGGTGCCGCGCCAATATGGCCGCCTACAAGGTGCCTAAGGAGATCGTCTTTACCGACGCCCTCCCGCGCTCCCCTTCCGGCAAGGTGCAATGGCGCGAGCTGATGGAAGAGGCCGCACAGGAGAGCGCTTAATCCCGCTCCACCCGGTCAAAGGCCAGCGTCATGCTCTCCACCGCAAACCCGGCCTCAGCAGCCTCCGGCGCGGCCCGAAAACTCGAAACCCACGCGCCGTAAAGCCGCCAGCACGCCGCCTCTTTGCCGTCCGCCGTCAGCGGCCCCAGTTCCACATCCCGCCGCTCGACGGTGCCGTCCACCGATGCCCGGCACCAGCGCGCCACCGCATCGCTTGCCACCCCGCGCGTCAACGTCACCGGGCGTAATCTCATCCCGCCCGGCAGGTGCCGCACCGGCCCGCCGCCGTCTCGGTAGGCCACCGTCTCCACCTCCGCCCCCAACCCGCTGGCCTCGGTGAACCCGGCCACCTCTACCCCGCCGATCCGAAGCAAAAAGTTGAACCGCCTATACGGGTCCGCACTCATCCGCCCACAGCCTTCTCGATCCGCAGCATCACGAACTCCGCGGGCCTATGCGCCGCCACCCCGATCAGGCAAACGAGCCGCCCGTTGTCGAGGTCACCCTGCGTCATCGTGGTCCGGTCACAGGTGACGAAATAGGCCTCATCCGCCGCAGCCCCCATCAGCGCACCATCTCGCCAGAGCGTGTTCAAAAAAGCCCCCACATCCCGCCGCACCGCCCGCCAGAGCGGCTCGTCATTCGGCTCGAAGACCACCCACTCCAGCCCACGATTCAGGCTCTGCTCAATGAAGATCATCAGCCGCCGGATCGGCACGTATCTGTAATCGCTGGCAGCGTCGCCCAGCGTCCGCGCGCCCCAAACCATGATCCCGTCGGCCATCACCCGCAGCAGGTTCACCCCCTCCGGGTTCAGCAAATCCTGCTCCGCATCGCGGAACACATGGGTCAGCCCCAGCACATTCCGCACCGCCACCCCTGCCGGCGCCTTCCAGACGCCGCGCGTGGCATCGGTCGCGGCATAGATCCCGCAGATGTGCCCCGAGGGCGGAACAGCCAGCCGCTCGCCCGTTACCGCGTCCTCCGTCTCGACCCAAGGCGCATAAATCGCCGCCAGCCCGCTCGGCACCTGCGGCGGCAACAGCCCGCCATCGGCAACCCGTGTGCGCATCGCTTTCACATCGCGGCTGTCCGCCATGTCGAGCACCGCAAACCTGTCGCCCCGCGCCGTGCAATGCTCCACCAGCGCCGCATGGCTCTGCGGGTCGAAAAACCCCGGCGCGGCCACGAGGTTCACATCCTCCAGCGCCTCCAAAGGGGCGAGGGCGGCCGCGTCCAGCGCCTCGGTGTCATCGGCCACCCGCAGCACCCACAATCGCGCGCCGCCATTGTCGAAGAACCCCCGCACCGCCGTCGCCAGCGTGCAGGTCCGGTCGCCGGGCAGGCTGGCGAGGTAGAGCGCTTCGAAGGCAGTAAAGCTGGTGCAGAACTGCGGCTCTCCCACCGGCCCGTCACTCTCTTCCACCAGCCCCACCAGCGCCGTGGTTGCGGTGCTCACCCCCTCGATCGGGCGGGGCCCGCTGCCCAACTCCTCCACGTAGACTCCGGGCGCGCGATACTCTGGCATGAGGGCTTTCCCTTGCGGCAGCTTCCTCGCCATCATGCGCTTTGAGACCCCACCCGGCAAGCCTGCCGACTCGGGTCAAGCCCGGTAGGGCAGGTGAGAAGGAGGGTCCAAATTATTGAGGCAAAAGAGAAAACCAGAAACTTCACGCCGCCGTGACAAACCCCATTGCCAAAAATAATAAAGTAATACTTAATCGATTCCACGAACGAGAAACGTTCCATGGGAGGAAATCATGAACGTCAAAGCCACGCTCCTTGCGAGCGCCATCACCCTTGCGCCCTTCGCCGCCATGGCCGCCGATCTGACCATCGGCTTCAGCCAGATCGGCTCCGAGTCCGGCTGGCGCGCCGCCGAGACTACGGTGACCAAGCAGGAAGCCGAAATGCGCGGGATCGACCTCAAGTTCGCCGATGCGCAGCAGAAGCAGGAAAACCAGATCAAGGCGATCCGCAGCTTCATCGCGCAGGGCGTCGATGCGATCCTGCTCGCCCCCGTCGTCGCCACCGGTTGGGATGAAGTGCTCGAAGAGGCTGCCGACGCCGAAATCCCGGTTGTCCTGCTCGACCGCACGGTCGATGCCTCGGATGACCTCTACCTCACCGCCGTCACCTCCGACCTCGTCCACGAGGGCCGGGTGGCAGGCCAGTGGCTGGCCGACGAGATGGCGGGCGAACCCTGCCGCATCGTCGAGCTGCAAGGCACAACCGGCTCCTCGCCCGCGATCGACCGCAAGAAGGGCTTTGAAGAGGGCATCGCCGGCGCCGAAGGCCTCGAGATCGTCCGCTCCCAGACCGGCGATTTCACCCGCTCTCAGGGCAAGGTCGTGATGGAGAGCTTCCTCAAGGCCGAAGGTGGCGAGAACATCTGCGCGCTCTATGCCCACAATGACGACATGGCGGTGGGCGCGATCCAGGCGATTAAGGAAGCGGGCCTCAACCCCGGCACCGATATCAAGATCGTCGCCATCGACGCCGTGCCCGATGCCCACCTCGCCATCGCCAACGGCGAGATGAACGCCACCATCGAGCTGACGCCCAACATGGCCGGCCCGGCGCTGGACGCGCTGGAGGCCTATCTGGCTGACGGCACCGCGCCCGAAAAGTGGATCCAGACCGAGAGCAAGCTATACACCGCCGCCGACGACAATCAGGCGGTCTACGAAGAGAAAAAAGGCCTCGGCTACTGACCTCCTCCTCCGGGCCGGCCCCTACGCGCCGGCCCGTTCTCTCCCCGCCCGCCCGTGCTAGGGTGCGGCGGGGAGGCACATCCATGAGACACAGGCGCAAGATGCAAGACCAGCCCCCGCTGCTCCACGCCAGCGGCATCTCCAAGTTCTTCCCCGGCGCCGTCGCGCTGGATGAGGTCGAGCTCAAGCTCTATCCCGGCGAGGTCCACGCGCTTCTGGGCGAGAACGGCGCGGGCAAATCCACCCTCATCAAGTGCCTAACAGGCGCCTACCGCCGCGATGGCGGGGTGATCCGGCTGGCGGGGGAGGAGGTGGACCCGAAGTCCACCGCCGACGCACAGGGCCTTGGCATCGGCACTGTCTATCAGGAGGTCAACCTCCTGCCCAATCTCACCGTGGCCGAAAACCTCTACATGGGCCGCCAGCCCACCCGGCTCGGCCTCGTGAATCGCCGCGCCATGAACCGCGCCGCCGCCGAGGTGCTCGAAGGCTACGGCCTCCACATCGACCCGGGCGAGCCGCTCACCAGTTTCTCGGTCGCCGTGCAGCAGGTCGTCGCAATCGCCCGCGCCGTGGCGCTCTCGGGCAAGGTGCTCATCCTCGACGAGCCCACGGCCTCGCTCGACCGCGACGAGGTGGATCTGCTCTTCGGGGTGATCCGTCAGTTGAAGGAACGCGGGCTGTCGATTGTTTTCATTACCCATTTCCTAGATCAGGTGTTTGAAATCTCCGACCGCGCCACCGTGCTCCGAAATGGCCGCGTGGTGGGCGAGCGCCTGCTGGCCGAGGTCTCCCAGCACGATATCATCACCCTCATGCTCGGCCGCCAACTCGAGGCCCGCGTGGCCGAGAAAAAGGGTGGCAAGCCGGGCGAGCTGCTCCTGCAAGTGAACGACCTCGCCAAGCGCGGCATGATCGAGCCCTTCTCGCTGAACCTCCACCGGGGCGAGGTCGTCGGCCTCGCAGGCCTGCTCGGCTCAGGCCGGACAGAAACCGCCAACCTGCTCTTCGGCGCGGTGCAGGCCGATCAGGGCAAGCTCCTGCTCGAAGGCCGCGAAACCCGCATCACCAACCCCCGCGAGGCCATCGCCCACCGCTTCGCGCTCTGCCCTGAAGATCGCAAGACAGATGGCATCGTCGGCGACCTTTCGGTGCGCGACAACATCATCCTCGCCCTTCAGGCCCGCCAAGGCTGGATGCGGCCCATCCCGCGAAGCAAGGTGAACGAGATCGCCGAGCACTACGTCAAGGCGCTCGACATCCGCCTCGCCAGCCTCGACATGCCCATCCGCCTGCTCTCGGGCGGCAACCAGCAAAAAGCGCTCCTCGCCCGCTGGCTCGCCACCGAACCCGAATTCCTGATCCTCGACGAGCCGACCCGCGGCATCGACGTGGGTGCCCATGCCGAGATCATCGCCCTGATCGAACGCCTGCGCGAAAACGGCATGGCCCTTCTGGTCGCCTCCTCCGAACTGGAAGAACTCGTCGCTTATTCCACCCGCGTCGTCGTGCTCCGCGACCGGCGGCAGGTGCGCGAGTTGACCGGCGACGAGATCACCGCCGACAACATCGTCCATGCCATCGCCGATGAGCAGAAGGGGGCCGCCTGACATGGCCACAACCACACCCTCCCTGCTCAAACGCATCACTCCGCAGCTTATCATCCTTGCCGTCGTTCTCGGCCTCAACCTGCTGGTCTTCCCCGACTTTTTCGACGTGTCCTTCCGCAACGGCCGCATCTTCGGCAACCTCGTCGATGTCTTCAACCGCGGCGCCCCCGTGGCGCTGCTTTGCATCGGCATGACCCTCGTGATCGCCACCAAGGGCATCGACCTTTCTGTCGGCGCCGTCATGGCCATCGCAGGCGCCACCGCCGCGTCGCTCGTCACCGACGGCCACGGCTGGGGCACCGCGCTCATCGGCGCGCTGGCCACCGGCGCCCTTTGCGGCGCATGGAACGGCGTGCTCGTCGCCGTCCTGCGCATCCAGCCCATCGTCGCCACGCTGGTGCTGATGGTCGCGGGCAGGGGCATCGCCCAGCTCATCACCGAGGGCACGATCCTGACCTTCAACAACGAGGGCCTGATCCGGCTCGGCGCGGGCACCGTGCTGGGCATCCCCACGCCCATCGTCATCTGGCTCGCCCTCGGCACGCTGGCCACGCTCGCCGTGCGCCGCACCGCACTCGGCATGCTGATCGAGGCCATCGGCGTCAACGAGGCCAGCTCCCGCCTCGCGGGCATCAACTCCCGCGTCCTGCTGATCTGCGTCTACCTCGCCTCCGGCCTCTGCGCCGCGCTGGCGGGCGTCATCGTCGCGGCCGACATCAAGGGCGCCGATGCCAACAACGCAGGCCTCTGGCTGGAGCTGGACGCCATCCTCGCCGTCGTCATCGGCGGCAACTCCCTGCTCGGCGGGCGCTTCTCCATCGTCGCCTCGCTGATCGGCGCGCTGATCATCCAGTCAGTGAACTCGGTCATCCTGCTCTCTGGCATGCCGCCCGAGTTCAACCTCGTCATCAAGGCCATCCTGATCCTCGCGATCCTCGTGATCCAGTCGCCCAAGATCGGCCATCTCATCTACATGCTCCGCGCCTCCGGCCCCGAGAGCCTGCCCGAGCGCGCGCGCCCCTCCGCCGCCCCCAAGGAGGATGCCCCATGATCCGCTCCACCCACCTGCCGCTGATGGTCACGCTGGCCACCTTCGTGCTGGCCTACGCCCTATGCGCCTCGCAATACCCGGCCATGCTCTCCACCCGCGTCGTCGCCAACCTGCTGACCGACAACGCCTTTCTCGGCATTGTCGCCGTGGGTATGACCTTCGTGATCCTCTCCGGCGGCATCGACCTCTCCGTCGGCTCGGTCATTGCCTTCACCGGCGTCTTCCTCGCCGTGATACTGCGAGACACCTCGATCCACCCTCTCGCCGCCTTCGCCCTCGTTCTCGCCCTCACCACCGGCTTCGGCGCGGCGATGGGGGCCACCATCCACTACCTCGAGATGCCGCCCTTCATCGTCACGCTCGCAGGCATGTTCCTCGCCCGCGGCGCAGCCTACGTCCTCAGCACCGATAGCGTGCCGATTACCCACGAGTTCTACGACACCCTGCAAGACATCTACTACAAGGCGCCCGGAGGCGGCCGTTTTCGCCTCATCGGCGGGCTGATGCTGCTCACCTTCATCGCAGGCGCCCTCATCGCCCACCGCACCCGCTTCGGGCAGAACGTCTATGCCCTCGGCGGCGGGGCGCAGACCGCCCGCCTCATGGGCGTCCCGCTCGCCTCCACCACCGTGGGCATCTACGCCATCTCCGGCGGCCTCGCCGGGCTCGCGGGCATCGTCTTCTCGCTCTACACCTCCGCCGGCTACTCCCTCGCCACCGTCGGCGTGGAGCTCGACGCCATCGCCGCGGTCGTCATCGGCGGCACGCTCCTCTCCGGCGGCTACGGCTTTGTCGCAGGCACCTTCTTCGGCATCCTCATCATGGGGCTGATCCAGACCTACATCGTCTTTGACGGGACACTCTCGAGCTGGTGGACTAAGATCGTCATCGGCGCGCTGCTCTTCGCATTCATCCTGCTTCAGAAAGGCCTCACTTGGGCGACGACCACCCGACGAAAAAGAGCGACTGGCTCCGCACAGCCATCATGACCATTGTCGCTTCGGGCTCGCCCTCCGCGCGGGCCTCGAACCACACGCATTTCGTGGTGGACCAGATGGGGCGTGCCATCGTCGCCGGAGAATACCCGCCCGACACGATGATCCCGCTCGACCCGGACCTCTGCGAGATGTTCGACGTCTCCCGCACGGTGGTCCGCGAAGCCAAGAAGACCCTCGCCGCCAAGGGCCTCATCGCCTCCAAGGCCAAGGTCGGCACCCATGTTCGCCCCTCCGACGAGTGGAACATGTTCGACGAGGACGTGCTGCGCTGGCACACCTCGGTCAAATCGCCGGGCCGCTTCTACGACGAGCTCTTCGAAATTCGCCTCATCTTCGAGCCCGCCGCCGCCGCCTCCGCCGCCCGGCGCGCCAATGAGCTGGCCGACAAGGCCGCCTGCGACAAGCTCTTCGCCCTCTGCGACAGCCTCGCCGACGCCCGCAGCCGCGCCGATTTCGCCGTGGCCGACTACGAGTTTCACCACCACGTTCTCAAGCTCTCCGGCAACCGCTTCCTGCAATCGCTCGGTGACATGGTGCAAACCGCGCTCTATTCGCTCTTCCTGATCGAGGCGAACGAGAAGTTTCAGGAGGTGAAAGCCGAGGTGGCCGCCAACCACCGCGACATCGCCCGCGCCATCGCCTCCGGTCTGCCCGACGCCGCCCATTCCGCCATGCTGAAGGTCATCACCGAGGGCCACGACCGCACCCGCGCCACCGCCTGACTACCGCCGCGCCACCACCAACTCGTCATATCCCGAGGCAGGGCAGGGCGCGCGTTCAAACCGCAGCCCGTCGAGCGCC
Source organism: Oceanicola sp. (assembly GCA_017792405.1). Classification (GTDB taxonomy): domain Bacteria; phylum Pseudomonadota; class Alphaproteobacteria; order Rhodobacterales; family Rhodobacteraceae; genus Vannielia. Next base: position 2,092,487 of record CP051231.1, on the reverse strand, counting down.
ACCACCACAATCTCCGCCGTGGTAAACACCTCCGCCCCCTCCGCCATCAGGTGCCCGCCGAATACCCGGCCCGCTGCATCCGAGACCGCCATGTGCAAATGCTGCTTGCCCGCATCCAGCTTGCCCATCAGCGAGACGATCTCCAGGGGCCCCTCATAGCCCGTCGCCTCCTCCGCACCCGCATGGCGCAGCCGGACGGCCCGCAGGCTGCCCACGCAACTCACCATTGCCATCGCCTCCGCGCCACTGGCCTCGAAGAGCCGTCGCAGCCCAGCCACAAGGTCATCCCCCGGCTTCAGCCGCGCCGCAATGAACCGCCCGTCGCTTTCCATCCGCGCCTCCGTTCCTCTACCCCGAGCCTCGCGGATCGGCGCGGATCACACCAGCGAAACCCGCGCCTCCGTGTTCGCGCTTTCCGCAATCGCATGGATCACCCGCTCGATCTCCATCGCCTCGGCAAAATCCGGCCATGCCCGGTGCCGCCCTTCGATGGTCTCCACCAGTTCGGCGGCCTCCAGCACCTTCAGGTCGTTGAAGCCCAGCTGATGCCCCGGCGCCGGGCAGAAGGCGGCATAGGGCGGGTGCTGCGGCCCGGTGAGGATGGTCTTGAACCCTTGTTCGGCCTTCTCCCCCTCGTTCACGTAGATCCGCATCTCGTTCATCCGCTCCTGCTCGAAAGTGATCTGCCCCTCGGTACCATGAATCTCCAGATCAATCCGGTTCTTCCGGCCCCATGCACTGCGGCTGGTGGTGATCATCCCCCGCGCGCCGCCCTTCAGCCGGATCAGTGCCGTGGCTACATCCTCATTCTCCACCGGCGCGCGCCCGCCACCCTCCACGGGACGGGTTTCGTGGATGATCTGGGTCTCCGCCAGCACGCTCTCGATCGGGCCAACAAGCTGCATGATCATCGAAACCAGATGGCACCCCATGTCCCCCAGCGCCCCCAGCCCGGCCTCCGAAAGCTTGGCCCGCCAGGTCCAGGGCAGCGCGCCATCGGCCTGATAATCCTCGTCGTAGAAGCCGCGAACATGCACCACCCGGCCAATCCGACCTTCGGCGATGAGCTTGGCAGCATGGTGCAGCGCCGGGTTGCGGACGTAGTTGTAGCCCACCAGCGTGACCTTGCCGCTCGCCTTGGCCGCCGCCACCATCGCCTCGGCCTCTTCCAGCGTCAGCGCCATCGGCTTCTCGCACCACACGTGCTTGCCTGCCTCTACGGCTGCAATCGCCATCGGCGCGTGCAGCCCGTTGGGCGTGGTGATCGACACCACATCCACCGCGGGGTCTTCCACCAGCGCGCGCCAGTCGTCGCCCGCGCGGGCAAAACCCCAATCGGCGGCGAGTTTATCCGCTTTCGCGAGCGGCATCTCGCAAAGGTGGGCCAGCGCAATCTCGCTGTCGCCCCCCATCACCGCCCGCGCCCCGCGCCACGCCAGCGCATGGGCCTTGCCCATGAACCCCGTGCCGATCAGCCCCACTCCGATGCGTGCCATGAAAACCCTCCCGTTTTGCCATGTGCTAGCCTCCCGCGTGGCTTCGGGCCAAGAGAAAGCAGGGCAGGGGGTAAAAAATCCCATCATTCCGCGTCAAAACACGCGCGCGTGCCTGATAGAAAACCATCATGTCGCCGGCTTCCTCCAAGCCAGAGCAACTCAAAGCCCACCCAGATCGCCGACGCACCGGTCTTTTTACGGCATTTCCTGCCCCACGGTCCCACCTTTCCGGCAGCTTGGCGGCTTACGGCAGCACGCCCAGCCAAGGCAGACTCGGCCCGCTCTCACACCGTCTCCACACCCTCGCGCCCAATGCCATGCACCGCCCCGACACGCTCTGACACGCCAATTGGCATGATGAAAAACCATCATCCTCCTGCGGGTTTCGGCGTGAAGCGGCGCAAAGCTTTCATGAATGATATGAAAACCACCAAACAGCCTCGTCACACGTTGACGCGGGCCGCCCGGCTCCGGCATTCAGCCAGCAACACCTCTGGGTGGCACAGGGAGGAAGCCAGTGAAACCGTGCATCACAGCAGCCGGTTGGGTCATCGCATGACCGCCGCAAAACCGCTCGACGTTATCACCATCGGCCGCAGCTCGGTGGACCTTTACGGCGCCCAGATCGGCGGGCGGCTGGAAGATATGCGCAGCTTCGAAAAGTACATCGGCGGCTCGCCCACCAACATCGCCGCAGGTACCGCGCGGCTCGGCCTGAAATCGGCGCTCATCACCCGCGTGGGCGACGAGCACATGGGCCGGTTCATCCGCGAGCAGCTCGAAGCCGAAGGCGTCGATACCCGCGGCGTCGCCACCGACCCCGAGCGCCTCACCGCCCTCGTGCTCCTCGGCATCCGCGATCAGGAGCGCTTTCCGCTCATCTTCGTCCGCGAGAACTGCGCTGACATGGCCCTGTCAGAGGATGATATCGACCCCGCCTTCATCGCCGAGGCTCGCTGCGTCACCGCCACCGGCACCCACCTCAGCCACCCGCAGGTCGAGGCCGCCACCCTCAAGGCCCTAAAGCTCGCCCGCGAAAACGGTGCGCAAACCGCGCTGGATATCGACTATCGCCCCAACCTCTGGGGCCTCGCTGGCCATGGGGCAGGGGAGGAGCGCTTTATCGAAAGTGCCGCCGTCACCGCCAAGCTGCAATCCACCCTCCACCTCTTCGACCTGATCGTCGGCACTGAGGAGGAGTTCCACATCGCCGGCGGCAGCACCGACACGCTGGAGGCTCTCCGCGCCGTGCGCGCTGTCTCCTCTGCCACCCTCGTCTGCAAGCGCGGCCCGATGGGTGCAGTGGCCTTCAGCGGCGAGATCCCCGGCTCGCTCGACGAGGGCGAAAGCGGCCCCGGCTTCCCGATCGAGGTCTTCAACGTGCTGGGTGCGGGCGATGGCTTCATGTCCGGCCTGCTCCGCGGCTGGCTCAAAGGCGAGGATTGGCCCACCGCGCTCACCTATGCCAACGCCTGCGGCGCCTTCGCCGTCTCCCGCCACGGCTGCACCCCGGCCTATCCCAGCTGGGAAGAACTCACCTTCTTCCTCAAGCGCGGCGTCATCCGCCCCGATTTGCGCAACGATGCCGAGCTGGAGCAGATTCACTGGGCCACCAACCGCAAGGGCGACTGGCCGTCTATGCACATCTTCGCCTTCGATCACCGCTCCCAGCTTGAAGAGATGGAGGGCGCCACCACCGACAAGATCGGCGCCTTCAAGCAGCTCTGCCTCGCCGCCACCCGCGAGGTCGCGCAGGGCCGCCCCGGCTACGGCATCCTCTGCGATGGCCGCCTCGGCAAGCACGCCCTGATGGACGCCGCCGAGGGCGATCTCTGGATCGGCCGACCCGTCGAATGGCCCGGCTCCCGCCCGCTGCGCTACGAGCCCGAGCTCGGCCCTGATTTCGGTGGCCTCGCGCAATGGCCTCAGAGCAACGTGGTCAAGGCCCTCTGCTTTTGCCACCCCGATGATGACGATGCGATGTGGGAAGATCACCTCTCTTCTCTCACCCGCCTCGCCGCCGCCGCCCGCCGCAACTCCCTCGAGTTCCTGCTGGAGGTCATCCCCTCCAAGGTCGGCGCCGTGGTGCCCGAAACCACGCCCAAGATCATCGAGCGCATCTACGCTGCCGGCATCTACCCCGACTGGTGGAAGCTGGAACCCTTCAAGACCAAGGAGGCTTGGGCCAAGGCCGTCCAAGCCATCGAGGCGCACGACCGGCACACCCGCGGCATCGTCGTGCTCGGTCTCGACGCGCCCGAAGCCGAGCTCGCCGCCAGCTTCGCCCTCGCCGCCCGCCAGCCGCTGGTCAAAGGCTTCGCCGTGGGCCGCACGCTCTTTGGCGATACCGCCCGCGCCTGGATGAAAGGCGAGGTCGATGACGCCGCAGCCATCTCCACCATGGCCGCCAATTACACCCGCCTCTGCACCCTCTGGGACGAGGCCCGCGCCGCCGCGCAAAAGGAGGACGCCGCATGAGCAAGACCATCCGCCTCACCGCCGCACAGGCCCTCGTGCGATACCTCACCGCGCAGCTCACCGAGTCGGGCGAGCCCTTCATCGCGGGCGTCTGGGCAATCTTCGGCCACGGCAATGTGGCAGGCCTTGGCGAGGCGCTCCACGCCGCGCGCGATGCCATCCCCACATGGCGCGGCCACAACGAGCAAACCATGTGCCACGCCGCGCTGGCCTACACCAAGCAGCTCGGCCGCAGCCGCGCCATGGCGGTCACCTCCTCCATCGGCCCCGGTGCCACCAACATGGTCACCGCCGCCGCGCTGGCCCACGTCAACCGCCTGCCGCTGCTGCTGATCCCCGGTGACGTGTTTGCAAACCGGGGCCCCGACCCGGTGCTTCAGCAGATTGAAGACTTCTCCGATGGCACCACCAGCGCGAACGACTGCTTCAAGCCCGTCACCCGCTACTTCGACCGGATCACCCGCCCCGAGCAGCTTCTCACTGCGCTGCCCCGCGCCTTCCGCACCATGACCGACCCGGCAGAGTGCGGCCCGGTCTGCCTCGCCTTCTGTCAGGATGTACAGGCTGAGGCCTTCGATTGGCCCGAGAGCTTCTTCGCGCCCCGCACGTGGCACCTGCGCCGCCAAGGCCCCGATGCCTACGAGCTGTCCGAGGCGGCAGACGCGATCCGCGCCGCCAAGCACCCGGTCATCGTCGCCGGGGGCGGCACGCATTACTCCCACGCCTGCGCCGAGCTGCAAACCTTCGCCGCCCGCCACAACATCCCCGTGGTCGAAACCCAGGCCGGCAAATCGGCCCTCCCGTGGGACGACTCGCTCAACCTCGGCCCTGTCGGCGTCACCGGCGCATCCTCCGCCAACGAGGCCTGCGCCAAGGCTGATCTGGTCCTCGGCGTCGGCACACGCTTTCAGGATTTCACCACCGGCAGCTGGGCGCTCTTCGCCGCCAACCCCACGCTGATCTCCCTCAACGTCGCCGCCTACGATGCCACGAAGCACGGCGCCATGCCGCTGATGGCCGATGCCCGCGAGGGGCTTGAGGCGCTCACCAACGCGCTCGGCGACTACAAGGCCGAAGCCCCCGATGCCGCGCTCAAATCCAACTGGTTCGCCGCCGTCGATCCGCTCACTGAGGCCCCCGAAGGCGACAACGCGCTGCCCACCGACCAGCAGGTGATCGGCGCCGTGCAGCGCGCCAGCCACGAGGATACCGTGGTCATGTGCGCCGCAGGCACCATGCCCGGCGAGCTGCACAAGCTCTGGAAGGCCCCGCGCCCGGGCGCCTACCACATGGAATATGGCTTCAGCTGCATGGGCTACGAGATCGCCGGCGCGATGGGCATCAAGCTGGCCCAGCCCGAGCGTGACGTGATCTGCATGGTCGGCGACGGCTCCTACATGATGGCCAACTCCGAGATGGCCACCGCCGCCATGATGGGCGTGCCCTTCACCGTCGTGATCACCGACAACCGGGGCTACGGCTGCATCAACCGGCTGCAAATGGGCACCGGCGGGGCGGAGTTCAACAACCTGCTGGAGCACACGATCCACAGCCAGCCTTCCAACATCGACTTCGCCGCCCACGCCGCCTCGATGGGCGCCGAGGCGGTGCAGGTGAACACCATCGAAGAGCTGGAGGCCGCGCTCGCCACCCGCCACAAGACCACCGGCCCCTACGTGGTGGTCATCAACACCGATCCATACCCCTCTACGCCCCACGGCGGCCACTGGTGGGATGTCGCGGTGCCCGAAACCTCCACCCGCGATGAGGTCGCGCAGGCCCGCAAGGCCTATGAGACCGCCCGCAAATCCCAGATCGCAGGATAACACCCATGCCCGTCAAAATCGGCATCTCCCCCATCGCCTGGCAGAACGACGATCTGCCCGACCTCACCGCCGCCTACACGATGGAGCAGGCGCTCAAAGAGAGCCGCGAGATCGGCTACACCGGCGTCGAGCGTGGGCAGCGCATGCCGCACGATACGCCCGGCCTGCGCCACTACCTCGACATCAACGACATCGCCCTCTGCGGCGGATGGTGCTCGGGCAACCTCCTGGTGAACGATCTGGAAACCGAGAAAAAGGTGGTCGCCGCGCAAGTCGAGCAGTTCATCGCCCTGAATGCCCCCTGCATCGTTTATGCCGAATGCTCCAACACCGTGCAGGGCGACCCGGCCACCCCGGTGGCAAACCGCCCCAAGCTCAGCCGTGATGAGGTGCTGGCCTATGCCGCCAAGCTCGGCGAACTCGCAAAGTGGATGGAAGGGCAGGGCATGCCGCTCGCCTATCACCACCACATGGGCTCGATCATCGAAGACGAGGACGATGTGAACTGGCTCATGGAGGGCAGCCCGACCGAGGTCCACCTGCTCTACGATACCGGCCACCTCCGCTTCGGCGGCTCCGACGAGATGGCCGTGCTCACCCGCTGGGCCGACCGCATCCACCACGTCCACTACAAGGACGTGCGCCCCAAGGTCGTCGAGCAGATCCGCGCGTCGAACGGCTCCTTCCTCGATGCCGTCATCGCGGGTGCCTTCACCGTGCCCGGCGACCCGGAGGGTTGCATTGACTTTGCCGCGATCACGAAGAAACTCGCCGCAATGGATTACGCAGGCTGGATCGTGGTGGAGGCCGAGCAGGACCCGGCCAAGGCGCCGCCCTACGACTATTCCAAGCTCGGATACGAAACCATCGTCGCCGCCTGCCAGAACGCGGGGCTCGAAATTTCCTGATGGGTGACTTCTTCAACCTCCAGCATCCCTTCTTCCGCCCCATGTGGCGGCGGGTGCTGGCCACCGTCCTCTGCTTCGTATGGGCCGGTGTGGAGCTTGCGATGGGCGCAACCCCTTGGGCCGTGGCCTTCGCCGTCGCCGGGGCGTGGATGGCCTTTCAGTTCTTCATCGCATGGACCGACCCGGAGGAAGAGGAATGAAGGACACCGCCTATTACTCCGCCGCAAGCTGCGACCTCGCCGCCTTCAAGGCGCTGACCTCCCGCCAGCTCGCGCCCGCCGACGCCCCCCGCGCCGCCGCCATCGAAAAGAACGTGCCGCTCTATGACGTGGCCGCGCTCACCCTCGATGACCCTGCCGAGCGCACCGCCCTCATGGCCGAATGGGCCGCCGTCCTGCGCGACCATTCCGGCGTTCTGGTGCTCCGGCAGGCCGTCCCCGACCACGCCGCCCTCGATGCCGCCTCCTCCGCCTACGAGGCGATCATCGCCGATGAAAAGGCCGCATCCGGCGCCAAGGCCGACCATTTCGCCGCCGCCGGGGCCAACGATCGCATCTGGAACTCGCTACAAAAGCTCTGCCTGCGCGATCCGCAGGCCTTCGCCTCCAGCTTCGCCAGCCCCGCCATCGACGCCGTCGCCGAGGCATGGCTCGGCCCGGGCTACCAGATGACCGCGCAGGTCAACCTCGTCCGCCCCGGCGGAAAGGCCCAGACCGCCCACCGTGACTTCCACCTCGGCTTCCAGACCGGCGAAGAGGCCGCCCGCTTCCCCGCCCACGTCCACCAGCTCTCGCCCTTCCTCACCCTGCAAGGCGCCGTCGCCCATTGCGACATGCCACTGGAGTCCGGTCCGACCAAGCTGCTGCCGTTTTCTCAACTCTACGGCCCCGGCTACATGGCCTACCGCGAGTCCGAGTTCGCCGCCTACTTCGAAGAGGCTTTCATCCAACTCCCGCTTCAAAAGGGCGATGCGCTCTTCTTCTCCCCCGCACTCTTCCACGGCGCGGGCGACAACGTAAGCGCCGACATCCAGCGCATGGCCAACCTGCTGCAGGTCAGCTCCCCCATGGGCCGCGCGATGGAATCGCTGGACCGCCTCGCCATGTCACTCGCTCTCTATCCGGCGCTGCTAACCCTCGCGCTGCCGCCGCTGCAGGAAGCCGCCGCCATCGCCGCCTGCGCCGAGGGCTACAGCTTCCCCACCAATCTCGACACCGACCCACCCGCTGGCGGCCTCGCGCCCGAAACCCAGGCCGCCCTGATGCGCCGTGCCCGCGCCGAAGGCTGGAGCGCCGCCGCCTTCGCCGAGGCCGCCAAGGCCCAGCACGACCGCCGCCAGCCCTGAAAGGAACGCCCATGTCCGACCTGCTCCGCAAACCCTCCGGCGAGACCGGCAAGATACACGAGATCACCATCGCCAACGCCAAGACGCCGAAATCTCCCGACTGGGGCTATGTCGGCTTTTCCTGCTACCGGCTGAAGGCGGGCGAGAGCGTTTCCGAGGCCACCGGCGATCTCGAGGTCATCCTCGTCATGGTCGAGGGCAAGGCCAACATCTCGGCAGCGGGCGAGGACTTCGGCGAGCAGGGCGAGCGGATGGACGTGTTCGAGCAAACCGCCCCCCATTGCGTCTACGTTCCCGGCGGCACCGACTGGCAGGCGACGGCCACGACCGATTGCACCATCGGCGTCTGCACCGCGCCCGCCGGGCAAGGCGGCCACTCGGCCCGTGTCCTGCCGCGCCCCGAGAAGGTGACGCGCGGAAAGGGCAGCAACACCCGCTACATTTTCCCCATCGCGATGGAAGAATCCGACGTGGCCGACAGCCTGCTCGTCACCGAGGTCTTCACCCCCGCCGGCAACTGGTCGTCCTACCCGCCGCACCGGCACGACGAGGATGACTACCCCAACATGACCTACCTCGAAGAAACCTACTATCACCGGCTCAACCCCGGGCAGGGCTACGGCCACCAGCGGGTCTTCACCGAGGACGGCTCGCTCGACGAAACCATGAGCGTCAACTCGCATGACGTGGTGCTCGTCCCCAAGGGCCACCACCCTTGCGGCGCACCCCACGGCTACGAGATGTACTACCTCAACGTCATGGCTGGCCCGATCCGCAAGTGGCGCTTCAAGAACCACCCCGACCACGACTGGATCGCGCAGCGCGACGCTTAAGCCTTCACTGCGCCACCGTCCGGCGGGCTTAACGGCCCCACGCGGTCATTCTTTGCAGATTGCGTATGCATGGGATGTGCATCGGATGTGCATAAGTTGTGCATCAGTGTTTATTGGCTCTGCGTTGCGTTTTGCGAAGTGGTTAAACCACCGCGCGCCCCACCACTTGCCGAGGTTTTGGTAGAACTCCTCGATCTCGTTCGGCGTGGGTTTCCGCCGGCCGTTCTGGCGCGGAAGGATGGTCAGGATCGGTGTCATCTCGGCCTCCAATTGTTGCTTTATTGAAAAGATAAGGCCTTAATGAACGGGTGGAATTGCCCGGTACCGGAGCCTTCTTTTCAAAAATGCAAAACTGGGACGACCTCCGCCTCTTCTTCCATATCGCCGAATCCGGCGGCCTCTCCGCCGCCGCGCGTGAAACCGCCGCTAGCCCCGCCACCCTCGGCCGTCGGATGTTGGCACTGGAGGAGGCGCTTGGCCTGCAACTCTTCGTAAGGTCCCGAAATGGCTACGAATTAACGCCCGAAGGGCAGGGGCTCCTTGCCCGCGTCAAGCCCATGGCCGCCGCCGCACGGAGCCTCGACCAATGGCTCGACGCCGCAGGCAACCGCCCCGCCGTCCGCATCTCCGCCGGCACCGCCACCGCCGCCTTCATGGCCGACCATTTCACCGAGCTCTGGCGCCCCGAACACCCGTTCCGCATCACCTTCTGCACCACCGAAGCCCGGCTCGACATCGCCCACCGCGAAGTCGAGATCGGCATTCGCAACGCCCCACCTACAAGCGGCAACCTCGCCTCCAAGCCCTTGCAAATCCTTCGCTTTGCACCCTTCCGCGCCCGTCACATGGCCGATCCGGAGGGCGCAGGCTGGGTCGCGGTAGACGAGGCCCATGCCATGCACCCCGCCGCCCGCTGGGTGCTGCGCCAGCCGGTTCAGGTCACCGCCTGGGCAAGCTCCGTGGCCACCATGCACGACCTCGTCCGCGGCTGTGCAGGCATCGGCGTCATGCCCTGTTTCGTCGGAGACGCCGACCCGCGCCTCACCCGAGCCGGTCCGCTGATCGACGAGTTAACCGAACGGCAACATCTCGTGACCCATAATGACGACCGACACCGCCCCGAGATCCGCGAAGTCTGCCGCCGCATCTCGACCCTCTTCGCCCGCCACGCGCCCCTCTTGGCCGGGGAGCGCCCGATCGGGCTGGCGGGGGCCGGGCCGGAGGCGTAGTCTCGCGCCATGACCACGCTGGACGACACGATTGCGCTCCTGGACGAGCTGGTGGCCTATCCCACCGTCTCCGCCGACAGCAACCTTGCCTGCATCGACGCGCTGGCGGATCGGCTTGAAACTGCGGGTGCCCGTGTCGAGGTGATGAGGAGCGACTGCGGCGAAAAGGCCAATCTTTACGCCACCTTGGGGCCGGATGCTCAAGGCGGAATCCTGCTCTCGGGCCATTCCGATGTGGTCCCCGTGGAGGGGCAGGCCTGGACCGCCGATCCCTTCACCATGAACACCCGCGAGGGTCGTCTCTACGGCCGTGGCACCTGCGACATGAAGGGCTTCATCGCCGCCTGCGTGGCGATGGCCCCCGCGCTTGCCGCCCAAATCAAAACCCGCCCGCTCCACTTTGCCTTCACCTACGATGAAGAGACCGGCTGCCTCGGCGCCAAGTCCTTGGCAGAACAGCTGAAATCCCGCGAGATTCTGCCCTCTCTCGCCATCATCGGCGAGCCCACCTCCATGCGCGTCGTCGAGGGCCACAAGGGCTGCTGCGAGTACACCACCCGCTTCACCGGCCGCGGTGGCCACGGCTCTGACCCGGCGGCTGGCGTCAATGCCGTCGAATACGCCGCCCGCTACATCGCCCGCCTGATGGAACTGCGCGAATCCCTCAAGGCCCGCACCCCGCCCGAAAGCCGCTTCGAGCCGCCCTGGACCACCATCAACACCGGCAGCCTCATCGGTGGCTTCGCCCACAACGTGATCCCCTCCGAGGCCGAAGTGCAGTGGGAGATGCGCCCCGTGGTGGACGCCGATGCGCAGTTCGTCCGAACAGAAATGCAGCGCTATATCAGTGACATATTGCTCCCGGCGATGCAGGAGGTTGCCCCGGAGGCGGCGATCACGACCGAAACCATCGGCGACACCCCCGGCCTCATGCCCGCGACCCACGGCGAGGCGGCCGCACTGGCCTGCGCGCTCACCGGCTCCAACGGCGGCGCGCTGGTGCCGTTCAACACCGAGGCGGGCGTCTTCCAGCAACTCGGGATCGACGTGGTCATCTGCGGCCCCGGCTCCATCGAGCAGGCCCACAAGCCCGATGAGTTCCTTGAAATTTCCCAGCTGTCGCAGTGTCTTGCTATGCTGGAACGGCTCGGGCCGAGGCTGTAGCCATCAGGCACCGTGCCGGTGCGGAACTCTGATGGCGCAGCACTCAGTTGCAAATTCGCTCGCCGAGGAGAGCAGTTTCAGGCGGCGTTGCGCCCAAGGGTAACGGTGTTTCGACCATGCGCCTTTGACGACAGCAGGGCGCGATCTGCCTGGTCGATCAGGGCTTCCAGCATCGCCTCCGCCCCTGCTTCATCGACCCAGTCGCTACCCGCACCGCCTCCAAGCGCCACGCCGATGGACACGGTCTGCCGCAGGCTGCCACGGGCGGGGGCGGGCAGGGGTATAGGCTCTGCCTCGATGAGGCGGCACAGGCGTTGCGCAGCGCGGCGGGCGTCCTCTTCACTGGTGTCGGGCATGGCGACGAGAAACTCCTCGCCGCCGATGCGGGCCACCATATCAACGCTGCGCAGGTTGCCCGCGATGTGCTTCGCCACGCTGCGCAGCACCTCGTCCCCTGCGGCATGGCCGTAACGGTCATTGACCTGTTTGAAGTGATCGAGGTCGAGCACCATGACCGCAAAGCTCTTGCCACTCAGGGCGGCATTGTTGCGGATACGGGCAAGGTGCGAGAGCGCGTAGCGGCGGTTATAGAGCCCGGTCAACGAGTCGGTCACCGCAAGCTTCAGCCCGTCGCGCACCCGCCTGCGCAACTGGTCACTCTCGCGTTTTCGGGCAATGAGGGCAGTGAGGCGGAGCGCCAGTTCGCGGCCCTCGACCGGCTCCTCGATGAGGTCCGCCGCGCCGAGGTCCAGCGCCATGGCGGCCTGCGCCGGGTCATTGTCCGGCATGACGATGAGGCAGGGCGCATGGCGCGACCAACGGCGCGACCGCAGCTCGCTCATCAGGTGTAATCCGTCGCCCGCGCGCTTCAGTTCCGATGCGATCACGTAAATATCCTGCAAGGCGGGCGCGTGCTCCCCGAGGGCTGCATGCTGATCGAGCACAGAGATCCGGTGCGCAAAGTGGCCCTTCAGAGCCTCCTGCCAGCGTTGTCCGGTTTCCACATCACCCGCGACCAAGGCGATCCGCGCAGGGCGGGCGAAGGGTTCGATCTCCTCGGCGAAACCAAGGGCATGGCTTGTGGTCTCCCGCAGCCGCAGCTCCTCGGAAATTTCCCGCAGGCGCAACAGCTGACGAATGCGCGCGAGCAAAAGCGCATCTTCGACCGGCTTGGGGTGGAAGGCATCCGCGCCCCGGGCGAGGGCGGCGAGCATCAGTTCGGTATGGTTGGCCCGGTCAGAGGGCGCGCCGGTCACGATCACCGGCAGGGTGCCGAATTCGGCATCGGCCCGCAGCGCCTCGATCGCGCGCAACGCGGGCGCATCGGGGTGGTCAGCGTCCACGATCACCAGACGGGGCCGAATGCCCTGCAACAGCGCCACGATATCCTGCCCGCCGTGCTTGGCGACGGCGTCATAGCAGGCGGCGGCGAGTTTGACCTTGAGGACGACCCGGTTTGCGGGCACGTCATCAATGATCAGGATTTTCCCTGGCATCCCACGATCCTTCCGAGCGCTTCTGCGCCTTTCCCCTGTAGAGGCCAGTCTGTATGCAGATGGTTAAAAAAACCTTTCCAAAAGTTAATGGGGCCAGAAAATGAATCGTGACTCCGCCGAGACCATCGGCTTGCAGGCCCTCGCCTGGCTGGCCGGGAATGACGAGCTTTTGCCTGTGTTTCTTGGCTCAACCGGCGTCTCCGAAGCCGAGGTGCGGGCGCGGGCAGCGGAACCTGAATTTCTTGCCTCGGTGTTGGACTTTCTTGCGATGGACGATGCGTGGGTCACTGGGTTCTGCGATGCCGCCGGGCTCAAATACAGCGTGCCGATGCAGGCGCGCATGGCACTTCCGGGCGGCGACATGCCGAGCTGGACATGAGCGCGCCGCGGCTCAAGGGCCTGCTCTTCGACAAGGACGGCACGCTATTCGATTACCAGAAAAGCTGGGGCAGATTCACGCTGGGGTTCATCGAAGGGTTGGCCGAGGGCGACCCGGCAATGGCGAGACGGCTGGCGGAAGCCATGGGGGTCGATCCGGAAACCGCTAAGTTTTCGCCCGAGAGCCCCATCGTTGCCGGAACGCCTGAGGAGGCGATTGCGCCGGTCTTGCCGCTGCTAAGGGGCTGGAACCGAGGGGCGCTGACTGACCGGATCAACACCGCCGCCGCCGAGGCCCCGCAGGTGCCGGCAACCGACCTCACCACACTGTTCGATACGCTCCGGGGCAGGGGCCATGTGCTGGGCATTGCGACCAATGACGCCGAAGCCGCCGCCCATGCCCACCTTCGCGCCGCCGGGGTGGCAGAGCATTTCGCCTATGTGGCGGGCTATGACAGTGGCCATGGCGCCAAGCCGGGGCCAGGCATGTGCCTTGCCTTCGCCGATGCGCAGGGCCTCGCGCCGGAGCACTGCGTGATGATCGGCGACAGCACACATGATCTGGACGCTGGCCGCGCCGCAGGGATGGTCTGCGTGGCCGTCTGCACCGGCATCACGCCCGCCGAGGTGCTTGCGCCCCATGCCGCGGTGGTCCTGCCGCACATCGGCCACCTGCCGGAGTGGCTGGCCACAGCCTGAGCCGAAATCGTCGCCCGGTCCACCGTTTGCGACATCACGCGTCGCATCCGGAAAACTGTGCCCCCGATCTCGCGCGCAACCTGAGGCAAGATGCCCAGGAGCCACGCCATGGATGACATGCCCGCTAAACGCCGCCGTGCCGGAGGCCGCGCCGCCAACCCGCGCCGCAACCGGCCGGAGGTGCTGGACCAGATGCCGTGGCGCATCCCGCTCAACACCGACGCGCCGACCGAGCCGCTCACGCCGGAGGGGGTGGCGGCCATCCATGAAGGGGCGATGCGCATCCTCGAAGAGATCGGCATCGTCTTTCTCAACGAGGAAGCCTGCAAGATCTTCGCCGAGGCGGGCTGCACCGTCGAGGACCAGGTCGTGCGGATGGGCCGCGACTGGGTCATGGAAATGGTTGCCAAGGCGCCTGCCGAGTTCACCATCACCCCGCGCAATCCGGCCAAGACCCTGCCCATCGGCGGCAAGGCCATCCTCTTCGGCAATGTCTCCTCGCCGCCCAATTACTGGGATCTGTCCCTCGGCTCCAAGGTGCCCGGCAACCGCGAGCAATGCGCCAACCTTCTGAAGCTCACCCAATATTTCAACTGCATCCACTTCGCCGGCGGCTACCCGGTGGAGCCGGTCGACATTCACCCCTCCGTCCGTCACCTCGACGTGCTCTTCGACAAGCTCACCCTGACCGACAAGGTGGCGCACGCCTACAGCCTTGGGCCGGAGCGGGTAGAGGATGTGATGGAAATGGTGCGGATCTCCTGCGGCCTGACGGACGAGGAGTTCGAGGCCAAGCCGCACATGTATACCAACATCAACTCCACCTCGCCGCTCAAGCACGACTGGCCGATGATCGACGGCTGCCTGCGGTGCATTCGGCGCGGGCAGGCGGTGATCGTGTCGCCGTTCACGCTGGCTGGGGCAATGGCGCCGGTGACGATGGCGGGCGCGGTGGCGCAGTCCATCGCCGAGGCGCTCTCGGCCATTGCCCTCTTTCAATACGTCCGCCCCGGCGCGCCCTGCGTGATCGGCACCTTCACCTCCAACGTCGACATGAAGTCGGGCGCCCCCGCCTTCGGCACGCCCGAGTACATGCGCGCCACCCAGATGACCGGCCAGTTGGCGCGGTTCTACGGCCTGCCCATGCGTGCCTCCGGTGCCTGCACCGCCAACGTGCCGGACGGGCAGGCCATGTGGGAGACCTCCAACTCGCTCTGGTCGGCGGTGCAATCGGGCACCAACATCGTCTACCACGCGGCCGGGTGGCTGGAGGGCGGGCTGGTGGCCAGCCCCGAGAAATTCATCATGGATTGCGAAGTTATCCAGATGATCCAGCGCTATTTCGAGCCTGCGGTTGTAGCGACTACGCCCGACGATATTGCGGTGGATGCCATCGCCGAGGTCGGCCATTACGGCCATTTTTTCGGCATCGACCACACCCAGGCCCGCTACGAGACCGCCTTCTACCAACCCATCGTGTCGGATTGGACGAATTTCGAGGCGTGGCAGGCCAAGGGCGGGGTCTGGACGGCGGAGCGCGCGCATACGCTCTACAAGCAGATCATCGACACATTCGAGCCGCCGCCGATGGCGGAAGACATCCGCGAAGAGCTGGAGGGTTTCGTCGCCCGCCGGAAGGCAGAAGGCGGCGCACCGACCGACTTCTGAGCCGCTCGGCGCGACCGGTTCCGCTTCGGTCTTTGTTAACTCGCCCCCGCTAGTCTGCGTCACAGGTTAAACGGGTGCAGCTATGCATGGCTTGATCAATCGCGCGGTCCAGTGCTTCGTGCGCGACATCTACGGCCCTGAAATATGGGCAAAACTCGGTGCCGAGGTGGGCGTTGGCACCTCTGGCTTCGAGGCCATGCTCAGCTACGAAGATGAGGTCACGCTCACCATGTTGACCGCGCTCTCTCGCATGCGCGGCCAGCCGGTGGAGGATATTCTCGAGGATCTCGGCACTTACCTCGTCACCCACCCAAACACCCGCGCCATCCGCAGGCTCCTGCGGTTTGGCGGGCAGAGCTTTCTGGAACTCCTTTATTCGCTCGATGACCTGCCGGATCGCGCGCGCCTCGCCGTGCCCGAGCTGGAACTTCCGCAGCTGCACCTGACCGAGCTGGAGCCCGGGCGGTTCCGGCTGGAAGTCGCGGCACGGCAGGGCGGCTTCGGCGCGGTGATGACCGGGATTCTGCGCGCGCTGGCCGATGATTTCGGCGCACTTGCCTTCCTTGAATTGGGTGGCGCGATGGAGCGACGCGAGGTGATCACCATAAACCTCCTCGATCCCGAGTTCGCCGAAGCGAAGCAGTTCTACCTTGGCGGCGAGGCGCAGCTGCCGGGGAGTGCCGAATGAGTGTCGAGCCAGGCCGCGGGGCCATTGGTGAACTCGCAAGTGCTCGCGGTGGATTTCTGGAGCCAATCCTGCAAGAGGCGCTGGACCGGCTGATGCCGATGCACCTGCAGCTCCGGCACAGCGGCCATATCGCCCACGCTGGGCCAAGCCTTCAAAAGCTCCGACCCGACCTGCCGCTTTCCGGGCGCAGGTTTCTGGAGGTTTTCGAGATCAAACGCCCGAGCGGTGTGACCCGCGTCAGCGACCTTGCCCGTGCCGATGGCGGGCGGGTGAAACTGGCCTTTCGCGATGCCCCGCGCACCGGCATGGCAGGCCTCGTCGCGCCCCTCTCGGCCGACCATGGGCTGATCGTGAACCTCTCTTTCGGCTTCAACATCATCGAAGCGGTGCAGGATTATGACCTGACTAACGCCGACTTCGCTGCCACCGATCTAGCGGTTGAGATGCTCTACCTCGTTGAGGCCAAGACGGCGGCGCTCAACGAGTGGAAGGCGCTCAACCAACGGCTTCAAGGGGCGATGACCGCTGTTGAAAAACAGGCGTCATCCGACATGCTGACCGGGCTCGCAAACCGCCGCGCGATGGAGGATGTGCTGGAGCGACTGACCACCAGCAAGGCCAGCTTCGGGCTGATGAACCTCGACCTCGATTTCTTCAAGTCGGTCAATGACACGCTTGGGCACGCCGCAGGAGACCACGTGCTGCGCGAGGTGGCCGATATCCTACGTGCCGAGACCCGGCTTTCAGATGTGATCGTGCGGGCCGGGGGTGACGAATTCGTGCTGGTCTTCGTCGGCCTCTCCAACCCCGACCGGCTCGCCGCGCTTGGACGGCGGATCATCAGCCGGTTGGAAGAGCCGATCCCTTTCGAGGGCGACACTTGCAATATCTCCGGTTCCATCGGCCTAACGGTGAGCGACTTCTACACCACCACGGATGCCGAGGAGATGATGCAGCACGCCGATACTGCTCTCTATGCCTCCAAGCGGGGCGGCCGCGGGCGGGTGACCGTTTATGCCAGCGATCTGCCGGGCATTGGCGAGGGCTGCGATTGACAAGCCGCCCCGGTCACTGCCCCATGAGGCATGTCGTTTCTCCGGGGCCACTGGCAACTGCTGCTCATCCTTGCGCTGGTCTTCGCCCTCTGGCGCACGCCCGTGGTCTATCCGCTGCGGATTCTCGTGATCTTTCTCCACGAATTGTCTCACGGCCTCGCCGGGCTGCTGACCGGCGGCAGCATCGTTGAAATGTCGCTCGATCCGCGCGAAGGCGGGCACGCGCTGATCCGGGGCGGCAACCGGTTCGTCACCCTTTCGGCGGGATACCTCGGCTCGCTGCTCTTCGGCGCGCTGGCGTTGGTGGCCGCTCTGCGTACCAACGCGGACAGGGCGATCTTGGCGGGATTCGGGGCGCTGCTCCTGCTGGTGGCAGCCCTATGGATCAGAACGCCCTTCGCACTGCTTTTCTGCCTCGCCACAGGTGCCGTCATGCTGGGTGTGGCGCGGTTTTTGCCGCATCAGGCGGCTGACCTTATGCTCCGTGTGATCGGCCTCACGAGCCTGATTTACGTGCCATACGACATCTTCGATGACACGATCCGCCGCAGTGCATTGCAATCGGACGCGCGGATGCTGGCGGAGGAGTTCGGAGGGGCCACGGTGCTTTGGGGCGGGATCTGGCTGATCCTCAGCCTCGGCGTGATCTGGCTATGCCTGCGCCACGGCCTTGGCCCGGCGAGCAACATCCGCTTTCGCAAAACAGACACTGAGGGGAGAAGGACGGCTGGTACCCCGTAGGGGAATCGAACCCCTCTTTCCAGGTTGAAAACCTGGCGTCCTAACCGATAGACGAACGGGGCAGGGTCCAGCCGTGGGGGGGTATTTAGGAAAAGCGCGGGGGGAGCGCAAGAAGATTCTTCGGCTCCCGGTGCGGATTTTTTACCTGCCCGCCATCGCCTTGAAAATCAGGGCCGCAGCGCACTCGGGCGTCACGCTCGCAGTGTCAATGCGCAGCCCGGCATCGTCCCACGGGTGATAATCGCGCGCCAGAACGGCCTGCCAGTCGGGAAGTTTGTGCCCCGGCAGATCGGCGCGGCGGGATTCGACCCGCGCGCGGTGCAGTTCCGGATCCGAACAGGTTATTTCACAGGTCACCAGCCGGGCGTCCGCACGCGGGATGGTGCAAAACCAGTCTCGCGTCATCTGCCACTGGTTCACGCAATCCACGATGGCCGAATGTCCTGCAGCCAGCAGTTCGGCGGCTTGGGCGCGGGCGACAAGGTAGCCCGCGTCGGCGGCGTTTTCGGGCGCGAGGGTGGAGGCGCAGATGGCGGTCTCTATCGTGTCGATCCGAAGGTGGATCGCGCCTGAAAGGCGGGCAAGCGCGCGGGATATGGTGGTTTTTCCGGTGCCGGGCAGGCCTGCGAGAACCACCAGAGCGGTCACGCCCGCGCAGCGTCTTCCAGCCGCAGTTGCGGGCGGGCCCGGCCCTGCCAATGGTTCACCTCCAGCCGCCCGGCGAGGTGCCACGCGCCGCCGCGTGCTTCGACCATGGCCTGGCCAAGCGGTGTATCGGCCATGCGGAAGCCGATGGCCTCCAGCCGCTGGCCCATCGCGGTGCGGATCGCCAGCTTCAGGTGGTTCTCGCCCACAACGCGAGCATCGGCCAGCGCGGCCTCGGGCAGGGCAAAACGGGGGGCGGGAGCAGAGGCGCCAAAGGGGCCGGCCTGTTCGAGCGCCTCGATCAGCTCCACCGTTGCGGCCGTGGGCAGGATCAGCCCATCGAGCCGCAGGTCACGTGGGCCGCTCGCTCCTGCGCCCTGTCGGCCCAGCAACTCGGAGAGGCGGGCCATGGCGGGCTCAAGCTGTTCGGCGGTGAGCGAGAGCCCTGCCGCCATCTTGTGACCGCCGCCCCGAGAGATCAGCCCCTCGTTCTCCAGACGATGCACGCAGCCGCCCAGATCGACGCCGGTGATCGAGCGGCCAGAGCCCTTTCCCTCGTCGCCCTCCATGCCGATCACCACCGCCGGGCGGCCGGTGGCCTCTTTCAGCCTCGAGGCGACGATGCCGACAACACCGGGATGCCAGCCTTCGCCCGCGGCCCAGACGAGCGGTTCCTCCAGCCCGCGTGCCTCCGCCTGTTCAAGCGCGGCCTGTTGCACGGCGGCCTCGATCTCCCGGCGCTCCTTGTTGAGCGTGTCGAGCCGTTCGGCCAGTTCGCGGGCCTCCGCCGGATCGTCGGTGGCAAGGAGCCTTGCGCCAAGGTCTGCGCGGCCCACCCGCCCGCCCGCGTTGATCCGGGGGCCGAGGAGGTAGCCGAGATGATAGGGCGTTGGTGCCCGGTCCACCCCCGCGACATCGGCCAGGGCGGAGAGGCCGGGGTGGGCGCGGTGGGCCATGATCTTCAGCCCCTGCCGCACCAGCGCCCGGTTCACGCCGATGAGCGGAGCCACATCGGCCACGGTGGCCAGCGCCACGAGGTCGAGCAGGCCCATGAGGTCGGGCAGGGGGCTCGCGCCCGCCTCGCGTCGCTGACGATTTGCCTCGACGAGGCACAGGAACACCACGGCGGCGGCGCAGAGGTGGCCCAGCTCGCCGCTTTCATCTTGCCGGTTGGGGTTGACGACGGCGACCGCGGGCGGGAGCGCTTCGCCGCCCAAATGGTGATCGAGCACCACAACCTCGGCGCTGCCGGAGGCGGCCAGCGCCTCATGCGAGAGCGTGCCGCAATCGACGCAGATGATCAGGCTGTGGCTCTGGCCCAGCTCGGAGATGGCAGGCGCGTTGGGCCCATAGCCCTCGCCGATCCGGTCGGGCACGTAGAGCGTCGCCTCCCGCCCGAGGGCGCGCAGCCAGCGGATTAGCAGAGCCGCCGAGGTGCCGCCGTCCACATCATAATCGGCAAAGATCGCAATGGCTTCGGCCTGTTCTACGGCGCGGTTGAGCCGTGCGGCGGCAACCTCCATATCGCGCAGCTTGCGCGGGTCCGGCAGCAGATCGCGCAGAGCGGGGGCGAGGAAGGGTTCGGCTTCTTCGGGCGGAACGCCACGCTGCACCAGCAGGCGGGCCAAAGGGCCGGGGAGACCGGTGGCTTGAACCATCGCCTCGGCGAGCCTGTCTTCCTCGGGCGGCGGGCCGACCCATCGCCGGCCCGTGAGGGACTCTTCGACGCCCAGAAAGGCCGTCATCGTGTGCGGCTCATCGCATCGCGCCCGTTACATCGCTGAGGTCGGGTTGCGATACTGCATGCGGCGGACCGAGCCGGTCTTGGAACGCATCAGCAGGGTCTCGGCGGTCAGGTAACCGACTTCTCGCTTGATGCCGGGCACGAGGCTGCCATCAGTCACACCGGTGGCGGCGAAGATCACATCGTGCTGCACCATTTCGTCGCGTGCGTAGATCCGGTCGAGATCCTCGATTCCGGCCTTCTTGGCGCGGGCCTTCTCATCGTCATTACGGAAGGTGAGCTTGCCCCACATCTGCCCGCCCATGCACTTGAGTGCGGCAGCGGCCAGCACGCCCTCGGGCGCACCACCGAGGCCCATGTACATGTCGATCCCGGTCTTTTCGGGCTCGGCGCAATGCATCACTCCGGCCACGTCGCCATCGGTGATCAGGCGGATCGCGGCGCCGGTCGAGCGGACCTCGGCGATCAGATCCTCATGGCGCGGGCGTTCGAGGATGCAGACGGTGATATCCGCGGTGGTGGCCTGCTTGGCGGCGGCCAGAAGGCGCACGCGCTCGGCGGGGGACTGGTCGAGGCTCACGATCCCCTCGGGGTAGCCCGGGCCGACAGCCAGCTTTTCCATATAGACATCAGGGGCATGGAGCATCGAGCCGCGCGGGGCCATGGCGATGACGGTGAGCGCGTTGGGCATGTCCTTGGCGGTCAGCGTGGTGCCCTCGAGCGGATCGAGCGCGATGTCGACCTCGGGCCCGGTGCCGGTGCCGACCTCTTCGCCGATGTAGAGCATCGGCGCTTCGTCGCGCTCGCCTTCGCCGATCACCACCGTGCCGCGAATTTCCAGCGCGTTCAGCTGGTTGCGCATGGCGTTTACGGCGGCCTGGTCGGCGGCCTTTTCGTCGCCCCGACCGATCAGCTTGGCCGAGGCCAGCGCGGCGGCCTCCGATACGCGGGCGAGGCCCAGCGAGAGCATCCGGTCGTGAAATTCTGGCTTTTTGGTCATCGGGTGCCCCTCGTGGCTAGCATGCGTTGTCGATTGGGTAGCCTTCCGCCCGTGGCGGCGCAACCCTCGCGCGGGCTGTTAGCGCAAGCGGATCACTCGGAGACGACGCAGTGATGGTACTCGGCCTCGGGGCAGCCGGTTTGCCCAGCACTGGCGGCCAGATGGGCGGCCGAAAGGAAGGTTTCGACAGCGCTGGCCATGCTCGCGCGGGCCTGATCGATGCCAAACTGGCTGTCGGTCGAGTTCAGCACCCAATCGCGCTGGATGCCGACTGAGCGCTCGGAAAATTCGAGCGCCTTCTCGGTCTCGCCGATGCTCAGGAGGGTCTGCGCCGTTTCCCGCAGTACGAAGGCGTGGCCCAGCGGCGGCTCTGACTGCCGCAAGATTACCTCGGAGGCTGCAATCAGTTGGGCGGTGGGGGCGGGCCCCTCGCGCAACGAGGCAGTTTTGACGGCGACGAGGGCGGCATAAAAGCTGGTGCTGTCGATGATCGCGGCATTGCCGGAGCTTTGCGCAACGGTCACCGCATCCTGCAGCACGTCATGGGCCTCCGCCCATGCGCCGGTGTTGGCGAGGAGCGAGGCGCGCGTGACCATTGCATCGGCCTTCCAATCGGGCCGTTCTGCGAGGGCCTCTGCCTCGATCAGGGCAGCCTCGGCGCGCTCGTAGTCTCCGAGAGAAATCGAGCATCCGCCGAGGCGGCTCATATGGCGGTAGAGCAACTGCCTGTCTTGCTCCAGTTCCAGCGAAACCCGCCACGTGATCCGGCTGCGGCCATCCCACGGCTCGGCGATGTGGCGCAGCGCGGCGAGCAGACTGGCGCAGGCATCTGCGGGGCGGTTCAGGCTATTCTGCGCCTGTCCGACGATATGCTCGGCCCGAAAGTTCAGGCCGGCGGCGCGCAGGGCGTCCTGCCCTGCGCCGGGCACGGTGGGGATGCGGGCCGATTGCGCGATTTCGATCGCCCGGCCATATTCGCCCGCGCCAAAGGCCGCTTCGGCTTGGGTGATGCGCTCCTGCGCGATGTCGAGGGCGGAGCGGTTGAAGTCTCCCAATTCGCCGCGCTCCCATCGCGCGATGTACCCGGCAAACTCATCGGCATCCTCGTCGCCATAGGCGGCGCGAAAGAGGGGCAGGGCGATGCGCCCGACCTCCACCGCCTCGGCGTAGCGGCCCAGATCGGCGAGCGCGTAGGCCTTGGAGACCATGATCGCCCAGCCGACCTCATCCATCGTCCCGTCGGCTGCATTCACCAGAGCGAGGCCATCTTCGGCCAGTTGAAGGGCGTAGGCGGGGTTGTTCTTTTGAATGCGGGCGGCGTCGGTCAGCATGGCATAGAAGATCGCCCAGCCTGGGGTGAGTTCGCCATTCGCGCGGGCCTCCCGGATACCTGCGTTGAGGGTGGCGTAGGTCTGATCGTCATCATTGCTTTGCCAGGCCTGTTCGAGCCGCTGCAGCATGGCATCGAAGGCCGGGCCATCGGGGCCGGTTTCCTGCGCGGTAGCGAGGTTTGGAGTGAGCGCGACGAGGAGTGCGAAAAGAGTGCACCTCATCGGCCATCTCCCACGAGGATGAAGGGCGCCCAGGCCGCCGGATGCGCGAGGGTCGGGTCGCTCTCATCTTCGAGCATCGCTTGCATGGAGGCTTGCAAGGCCCTGGATTTATGGCGGATATTCGGTTGCTCTAGAGCGGCGAAGGCATCGGTCGTTAGCCGGGCGGCGGCATCGTCGCGCACCGGCCAGTGGCTGACCATCAGCGTTTTCGCCCCGGCCACCAGGAAGGCGCGGGCTAGGCCGGAGAGGCCCTCGGCGTCGGGGCGCCCGTCGCCGCCTGCGGTGTTGCAGGCCGAGAGGATCACCCACTCGGCGGCGAGGCTCATGTCGGCGATCTCGGAGGCGGTGAGCAGCCCGTCATCAGTGGCGGTGGCGACCTGTGGCGGGGTGAGCACGAGGGCCGGTTCGGCCAAGCCCTCGAGTTCACCGGAGAGCAGCCCGTGGGTGGCGAAGACGACGATCTCGGCCTGCTCCAGCCCGGCCCCCCGCAGGGCGGGCTCAACGGCGGCATCGCCGGTGAGCAGGGCCTCCGGTCCGGCGCCGAGGGTGGTGGCGATGGCGCGGAGTTCGCGCAGGGTGCCGGGCAGCGGGGCGAGGGCGCGGATGCTCTCGGGGTCGGCCGTGGCGCCAGCCATCTTGACCCCCCGCAGGCCAGTGGCGCCGCCCGTCAGCTTGGGCGCACCGATGCCCAGAAATCGCCCGGTTGGCGCGGTGGCCTGCGCCGGTCTGGGGGCCGCTATGGCGCGCAGGCTCTCCACCGTGGGCAGGCTGGCAAGGGCGAACCGCTGGAACAGCCAAGGGGTGCGGCGCAGGGCATCGGGGTCGCCATCCTGCGCCGCATCGCCGGGGGCATCGGTGACCAGAAGCCCGAGCGGGATGCCGGTGAGCGGGCCTTGCGCGACGGTATAGAGCTGGTCCGTCCCGGCCAGTGCGGGCATCACGCCGGAGAGCAGATCGGCGTAAACGAGGAAGGCGCGGGTGCGGTCGAACGGGGTGATCTGCGGTTTTTGCCCCAGTGTTTTCAGGGCTTCGGCCCCGCGGGCATTGCTGGCCGCTTTCAGGGACAGCCGCAGCGCGGCGACATCGGCTGCTATGTCGGCCTCGCCCAGCTCGATCCGTTGCCATGCGCTATGCTCCGGCGTGATTGCCCAGATATGGGTCTCGCGGGCGCCGGTATAGATGAACAGAAGCCCCTCTTCGGGGGCCAGCGTGGCCTGAACCTCGGCCAGAGTCATCGGGCTCGGGCGCGTCATCTCGGCGAAGCGGGGAAACTCGGCGGCGATACGCGTCTCTAGCTGGGTGATCTCGGTGCTGAGCGCGTCGATCTCGCCCGAAAGGCGGGTAGCGGCGGAGGTGTCGGCGGTGCCGTCGCGGCCAAGCGCCCCCAGCTCGGCCTCGGCTCGGGCGCGGCGGTCGGCGACGCGCTGACGGGCCTTCAGCAGGTCGGCCAGCGCGCCGGTGCCGGCGGAACGGCGCAGCTCGGCCTGCCGGATGGCACTGCCGGCGGAGGAGAGCATAGCGAGTTGGGCGGCCTGAAAGGCACGGTCAGAGAGGCTCTCGGCCCGGAGCGGCAGGCCGGCGAGGGAGAGGGCGAGCGCGAGGAGGAGGGCGGGGCGCAGCATGGCGTGAGGATGGCCCGGGGGCCGCCCTCACTCAAGTGACAAAGCCGTTCAGACCTGCTCGATCCGCAGCGCCACCGGCTCGCCCACCACCACGCCGGTCTGGCCGATCGCGGCGAGGGCAGCGGAGAGCGAAGCGTGGGTTGTCTTGTGGGTGACGAAGAGCACCGGGGCAGCCTCGTTGTCATGGCCGTACTGGCGCATGCGGTCGATGCTGACGCCCGCTTCCCCCAGCGCGGCGGCGACCTTGGCCATCGCGCCGGGTTTGTCGTGCAGGTCCATCCGCAGGTAGTAGGGCGCGGCGGAGGCTGAGCGGGCAGCGGGCGCTTTTGTGAGCGTTTCCGAGGGTTTGCCGAAGACGGGCAGGCGGGTGCCACGGGCGATGTCGCAGATATCGGCCATCACGGCCGAGGCGGTGGGGCCTTCGCCTGCGCCGGGGCCGCGCAGCACGATCTGCTCGACCGCATCGCCCTCGATCACCACCATGTTGGTGCCGCCCTCAAGCTGGCCGAGCGGCGAGTCGTAGGGCACGAGGCAGGGGGTCATCCGCTGTTCGAGGCCGCGGCCAGTCATCTGGGCGACGCCGAGCAGCTTGATGCGGAAGCCCATATCGGCGGCGTGGCGGATATCGGAGAGCGTGATGCGCTGGATGCCCTCGATCTCGATACCGTCGAAATTGACCTGCGTGCCGAAGGCGATGGAAGAGAGGATCGCCAGCTTGTGCGCGGCGTCGATGCCACCGACATCCAGCTCGGGATCGGCCTCGAGGTAGCCCAGCTTGGCGCATTCATCGAAGAGCGCGTTGTAGCCCTGGCCGGTGGCCTCCATCCGGGTGAGGATGTAGTTGCAGGTGCCGTTCATCACGCCCATGACGCGGGTGATCTCGTTGCCGGCCAGCCCCTCGGTGAGCGACTTGATGACCGGGATGCCCCCGGCCACGGCGGCCTCGTAACGCAGCTGGGTGCCGGCGGCTTCGGCCGCCTCGGCCAGCGCCTGACCGTGGATCGCGAGCATGGCCTTGTTGGCGGTGACGACCTGCTTTCCGGCGGCGATGGCGGCCTCGGTTGCGGCTTTTGCGGGGCCGTCCTCGCCACCCATCAACTCGACGAACACATCGACATCATCGCGGGTGGCAAGCTCTACCGCGTTGTCTTCCCACGCATAATCCTTGAGCGGCACGCCGCGGTCCTTGTCGCGGGAGCGGGCGGAAACCGCCGAGATGGCGATGGGGCGGCCGGTGCGCGCGGCGAGCAGATCGGCGTGGCGGCGGACGATCTTGACGACACCGGCGCCGACGGTGCCGAGGCCTGCGATACCAAGGCGAAGCGGGTCAGACATGTCGGGCCTCCGTGGGTCGTAAAACTGGGGCGGGCATAGCGGGTTGCGCGGGAAGGCTCAACTGGAATGGCGACGCAGCGCGGCGTTCATCCGGGCGCGGACCGGCGGCTCGATGATCGGGCCGCGCAGGCGGGCGGCGCGGGCGCGCAGGGCGGCGACGCGGGAGGCCAGATCGCCGCGCACGGCGGCCGGGTCGGTGGTGGAAGCATTGGCGCGCGCCAGAAGCCCATCGACCGGGGCGAGGGTGGGGTAGGGCGCGTTCTTGGCCGACTCGCTCACCACCGCATCCAGTTGTGGAAACTGGGTGCAGCCCGAGAGCGCGAGGCAAATGCAGAGGGCGAAGGCGCGGTGCATGGCGGCAGACTACCGGGCGGCGCGGCGGGAGGAAAGCGGGCTGTGGGCGCTAACATCGGCGCTTGAATTGAACGCGCGTTCATTAGATGCTGCCCGGCATGGCAAGGAAAACGGGCTCCCACGCAGAAATCACCGGGCCGAAGGTGCGCGAAGCGGCGCTTCGGCTCTTCGCGCAATACGGATATGCCGCCGTTTCAATGCGCCAGATCGCGCGCGAGGTGGGGGTGCAGGCCGGGGCGCTTTATACCTATACCACTGACAAACAAGCGCTTTTGTTTGATCTGATGCGCGACCACATGACCGAGGTGCTTGGCGGCATGTCGGTGATGCCAGAGGGCAGCCCCGGTGAGCGGCTCGAGTGGATCGTGCGCTACCACATTGGTTACAACCTGAGCCACAAGGACGGCGTGTTCATCAACTACATGGAACTGCGCAACCTCGAGCCGGAGAACCACAAGGTGATCTCTGGTCTGCGGCGCAGGTATGAGGATGCGGTCGAGGCCGTGCTGGTGGACGGGCAGGAGAAGGGTGTTTTCCAGATCCCCGACACGCGGCTGGCATCGATGGCGGTGATCGCCATGCTGAACGGTGTGAATACGTGGTACCGCGAAGGCGGGCGGCTCAGCCAGGAACGCGTCGAGCGGATTTACTGGAACATGGTGCGGCGGGCTGTGAAGGGGGCGTGATCCTTTTGTTTGGTTTCGCCAGTATCAAGCCCGCCGGTTAATTCGAGGTTAAGAGGGAGGTAAGGCGGGACTTGTCCCGCCCTACGTCAGTGCGCCGGTTTGACGAAGGTGCCGTTGCGCAGATCGGCCATGGCCTGTTGCAGCTCGGCGGGCGTGTTCATCACGATCGGGCCGTGCCATGCCACCGGCTCCTCAATCGGGGCGCCGGAGATCAGCAGGAAGCGAATGCCTTTTTCGCCTGCCTGAACAGTGACTTCGTCGCCGGTGCCGAAGCGCACGAGGGTACGGTCGCCGGAGAGGTCGCGGATGTTCACCTCTTCGCCCATGACCTCTTTTTCGAGCAGCACGCCACCCGGTGCGGAGGCATCGGCAAAGCGTCCGTTGCCTTCGAAAACATAGGCAAAGGCGCGGCGGTAGGTGTCGACCTTGAAGGTTTTCTTCACCCCGGCGGGCACGAAGATGTCGAGGTACTGCGGATCGGCGGCGATGCCGTCGACCGGGCTCTTGTAGCCCCGGTAATCGCCGATCACGACCTTCACGCGGGTGCCGTCATCATCAATGATTTCAGGCAGTTCGGTGCCTTCGATATCCTGGTATCGCGGGGCGGTCATCTTCAGCGAGGCGGGCAGGTTGCCCCAGAGCTGGAAGCCGTGCATCTGGCCCTTCGCGTTCCCTGAGGGCATCTCCTGGTGCATGATGCCGGAACCGGCGGTCATGAGCTGGATCGAGCCCGGGCCAAGGACGCCGCGGTTGCCGAGGCTGTCGCCATGCTCGACGGTGCCCGCGAGCACGTAGGTGATGGTCTCGATGCCGCGATGCGGGTGCCACGGAAAGCCTTTGATGAAGTCTTCAGGCCGCTCGTTGCGGAAGTCGTCGAAGAGCAGAAAAGGGTCGAGTTCCTTGGGGTTATGGAACCCGAAGGCGCGGTGGAGCTTGACGCCAGCACCCTCAAGGGTGGGCTGGGCGGGGCGAATTTCGGTGACGGGACGGATGGACATGAAGCGTCTCCTTTCGCCACTGAAGATAGGGCTGCCGGGGCTCTCTCGCAATGAGCGCAGATATGCGTCGGATGCCTGGTGTAAGTGCATTTGCGCACAGCATTGCGCCGCCCCACGGGCCTGCTATGAGAGGGCATGACAGAGTTCAACGACTTCCGCATCGGTGCATCTTTGCTGCGCCGGATCTTCGCCGCAGCGATGTTTGGATTGCTGGCTTACGTCTTGATGAAAATGGGTTTTTCGGATGACGGAGAGCTGTGGATCCGGGCGGTTCTGGTGGTGTTTGCGGGGGCGGTGATTGCCATGGGCGTGTGGCTCTGGCAGGCGACCGAGGGCGAATTGGTGCTGAAGGACGGGGCGCTGGTGGTCGAGGGCGGGCGGGTTTTGGCCCGGCTGGACGAGATCGACCGGGTCGAGCGCGGCGCGTTTGCCTTGAAACCTGCGGGCGGGTTCGTGCTGAAAATGAAGCAAAAACAGAAGTTTGGGTGGGGCCCGGGCCTGTGGTGGGTGCGCGGCAAGACAGTCGCCATCGGCGGTGTCGTCCACCCTGCAGCGGGCAAGGCGATGGGGCAAATCATCGAGGCCGAGATGGCCGAAATGGCTTTGCAGAATTCCCCGGACGAGGGCACGCCGGACGGGCGTTAACCACGAAACGGGTGATGCACATCTGATGCACAACCCATGCACATTCCATGCATACGACAAAAATGCAAAACGAGCGGGGTTAACCGGCCGTTTGCTCGTGCATTAGCGCTAAACCTAGGCTTGGGCGGTCAGCTTCCGGCGCCTGCGTAGAGCAGCTGGGGCGCAAAACGCGGCCGGGTGACGATGTAGTTCTCGAAGCTCTTGGCCGGGATGCCCGCGTTGAAGAGCGGCTCGTAGGCCATGAAGGTCTCCAGCAGGATCACGGTATCGCCCTGCGGCATCAGCGGGATCTTGTCTTTCATCCCGGTGATGGTGCCGTTGGTGTGCTTGGGACGCCCCTCGGTGGCATAGGACCAGTCGATCTGGAGGGTCCGGCTCTCTTCGTCGCAGTTGTTGGTGCATTTCACCACCGTCACCCGCAGATAGGTGGGGTGGCGCGTTGTGGTCAGGTAGTCGTAGACCTTGTTCAGACCCTTCAGATAGGTCTCGGTCACCGGATCAGTCTCACGCGAGAGCATGTCTGCGAGGGTGTAGGAGGCCTTCAGGTTGGCGTTCTGGGTGCGGTAGGCATCGAACCAGACGAAGGCCGAGACGTAGAACCAGCAGAGCAGCGGCAGGATCAGCGCGGCCTCGACCGAGAGCGAGCCGCGGGCGTCTTCGGCGAAGGCCTTCAGGCGAGCGTGGAGGATGCGGATCATGGTCATGGTATCAGCTCCCTGCGCCCGGTTCGTTGACGAAGGCCGAGGACGACACGATGGCGTAGTTCTCGCCGTCGATCAGCGGCAGCCGCAGCCCGTAGGCGGTGGCGGTGAACCAGGGCTTCATGACCGCGCAGGCGCGCACGATCATCATCTCGTTCTCGGAGCCGCCGTTGAAGGCAGTGACCGGCTGCACCGGCGCCGACTTGTCGTTGCAGGTGGCCTGCTTGGGCAGGGGCGTCCAGCTCGACTTGGAGACCGGCTGAAGCTCGATGAGCATGGAGTTCATGCAGTCGGGGATGATGCCCGCGCGGTTGCAGATGGTACGCTTCAGCTCGTCGTGGGTGGGCGGTGTCCAGTGACCGAGGCGCAGGTCGCGCACCGAGAGGTCCACCGCGCGCTCCAGCATGACCTGACGGGTCATCAGCATGCCCATTTCGAAGCAGGACATGAACACGACGATGAAGATGGGGAAGAGGATCACGAATTCGATCGTGGAGTTCCCATCCTCCTTCTTGCGGAAGCGGTTGAGGCGGACGGCCAGATGCCACAGCCGTCCCCTCGGAAATCTGTCGGTCTGCATCGCGGGGCCCCCCATCAGTTGATCAGACGCAGCTGGTTGATCTGCCGGGCGATTGCGGAGAAGGCCTCGGAAATCTCGGTGCCTTCCACCCGGAAGAAGTGCGACGGCGAGGATGCGCAATCCTGCATGACGCCAGCGGAATGGTTGGTGACCTCGAAGCCGATGGTGAACACGGTGATCCCGGCGCCCTTGGCGGCGTCGCAGATGTTGTCGAGCATGTTGTCGGCCTGACCGGCGGAGTACTTGCGGTAGTAGTACTGCGAGCGGTTGCGCGAGTTCACGTAGCGGTAGAGGTAGTACCACAGGGGGTATTTATCCCAGTGGGCGTACTCGGAGCTGGAGTTGTAGGCCCAGCTCTGGATCCGGTAGGTATCCACGTTTTCACCGTCGGTCATGAGCACCACGACCTTGAGGGTCTCGTCGTCGTCGTAGTCGGCGGGACGGTCGATGAAGGCGTCATCCACGATGCCGGCGACGCGCATGTTGTTGACGATGGTGCGCATCGAGGGGTCGAGCAGGGCGGTGCCCCACTTCATGCCGAGGTGGATCGCGGTGTTGGCGCGGGCGCGGTAATCGTCGATCGTGTTTTTCAGCACGGAGGTGTTCTTGCTCAGGGCAACGATGCGCTCGTAGTCCCGCATCGGGCAGCCGGGGTTGCGGATCGGGCGGTAGTTTTCGGACGACCACTCGAAGTGCTGCATCTGCTGGTAATACTTGGTCATCGAGATCGTGGTCGAGTTGAAGTCCGACGAGTCGAAGTCGATGCAGTGCGAGTAGTCGTGCCGTCCGCTGGACGACTTGCGCAGCTGGTTGAAGATGTTCGGCCCGGCGTTGACCTGGGCGGTGTAGGGCACGAGGCTCAGCGAGATCTGGCCCTCGGCGTCATCCACCACCACGGAGTCCACGAACTCCTTGGCGGCGGTGCGCAGGTTCTGGATCTTGTTGTTGGAGCCCATCGAGCCGGAGATATCGAGCACGAGGCTGATCTCGACGTTCGACACCCGCTCCTCGGCGGTGCCGGAGGCGGGGGCGGTGAAGCTCTTGATGCCGACGAGGCCGAGCAGCAGGGTCTTGATCTCGGCTTCGGTGGAGGCGGAGACGTTGCGGTAGTTCAGCCCTTCGTCGACGGTGATATCGACGTTGAAGTTGCCGAGGCCCGCCTTCTGGAAATAGTCGGCGACCACGGCCTCGGGCTCGAGGGTTTGATCCATGTCGGCGGCGGCGAGAACGGCGCGGTCGAGCGTGTTCTGCAGCTTGGTGCGGGTCATCTCGAAGCGCATGACATCAACCGCGATGCCAACAGCCAGCATCATGCAGGCGAGCAGGAAGAGCGAGAAGACGATGAGACCGCCTTCGCTGCCTTCGGCGAAGCGTTTCAGGCGGCGCTTTGCCCCCTTTGTCGCTTCTGCTTTCTCCGCCCCCGCGGTGATCTGGTTGTCGATCTGGGCCATGCCGGTTGGTCCTCTGCGTTTCAAGCATCGCCTGATCCGTTCCGGGTATCGTACCGTTCATCGGACACAGGCCGCGCATGAGCATATGCGAGGAGGAGGGTGTCGAAATTGGGGCGAAAGCCCGCCGCAAATCAGGAAATTTAACCATTATTGAATGTATCCCGTTGGGACCGAAGGGGGATTTGCGGAGGGCTGGGGGCAGGGGCATGGCGGGTTTCGGGGCTCAATACAGCAGGCGCAGCATGGAAATTTGCCGGGCGATGGCGGCGAAGGCCTCGGAGATCTGGGTGCCTTCAACGTTGAAGTAATGCGAGGGCGAGGTGGCGCAGCTGCGCATGACCGAGGCCGAATAGGGCGTGACCTCGAAACCCACCGAGAAGATCAGGATGCCCCGGTTCTTGGCTGCCGTGCAGATGCGCGAGAGCATCTGGTCGGCCTGAGAGGCGGTGTAATCGGTGGTGACGTAGGTCGACCAGTTCTGCTTTTTCGACACCGCGTAGTCATAGACCGCCTGATTGTGCCAGCGGGTTCGCTCGGAGGAGGTGTCGTAATAGGTGGGCTTGATCCGCCAGGTATCGACGTTTTCGCCATCGGTCATCAGCACGATCACCTTCATGGTGCCGGGGCGGTCATAGTCGAAGGGGCGGTCGGCGAATTGCGGGCTGGCCTCGCCGGTGGTGACGAGTTTGTTGACCACGGGGCGGAAGGCCGGATCGAGCAGGGCGACGCCCCATTTCATCCCGATCTGGATCGAAGTGTTGTGGCGGGGCCGGAGTTGGTTGATCCGGGTTTTCAGTGCCGCGGCATCGCCCGAGTAGGCCATGATGCGCTCGTAGCTCTGCTGCGGGCAGCCGGGGTTGTCGATCGGGTAGGAGGTGGCGGGCTGGTGCTGGAAGTGCTGGGCCTGGATCAGCGGCACGGTGGGGGAAAGCGCGGTACTGCTGTAGTCGGCGCTGGTGAAATCGACGCATTCGGCCCAGCTGTTGGTGGCGGTGACCTTGAGCTGGTTCAGGATCGCGGGGCCGGCGGCGACCTGCGCGGTATAGGGCACGATGGAGAGCGCCATGGTGCCGGGCTGGTCGGGGTCGAGCACGGTATCGACGAACTCGCGGGCCGCGTTTTGCAGGTTGGCCATCTTGTCGTTCTCGGACATCGAGTTGGAGATATCGAGCACCAGCGCGACCTCGACATCGGTGAAGCCTGCAGTGGCGGTGCCAGTCGAGCGGGCCTCCATCTGCTTGATCCCGACGAGGCCGAGCAGAAGGGTGTTCAGCCGGGTGTTGGTGTTGGCGGTCACCGTGCGCGAGTTGGCGGTGGCGGTGATGGACACGCTCTCGAGGCTGCGGGAGAGACCGGCGCGGGCGAAGTAGTCCTCGACCACGGTTTGCGGATCGAGGGTTTGCTCCATCGCGGCGGCGGCGAGCACGGCGCTGTCGGCGGTGTTTTGCAGGCGGGTGCGGACCATCTCGGTGCGCATCACGTCGATGGCCAGACCGACCGAGAGCATCATGCAGGCGAGCAGGAAGAGGGAGAAGATGATGAGGCCGCCGCTGTCGTCTCTGGCAAAGAGGACGAGGCGGGCGGGTTTGCGCGATGCGCGGGTATTGAAGTGCATGTCACACCACAAGAAAATGGGCCCCGGCCCAGGATCGGGATAATCTCGCCCGACTTCTGCCCTAATTCGTGGAAAATTGACGCCTTTGGTGTGGCGCCCCAAAATATTGGGGGTGCGGCGGATTTGAACGGAATATGAGCAAATCCGTGACCGCCGCATGGAAGTGGCGTTGCGGCTGCTCCGGCGGGGTGGATTTGCCACCAATCCGCCTGAATTGACGGGCCGGAACGGGGGTGCCGGAGCCTGCACGCATGGCCCTATGAGTCGCGCCCCCGCCACCGGCTCCATGCAAGGAGCGGGCGCGGGGGCGGGCTGCATAACCGGGGTGTGGCGGGATCAGTTGGTCAGGCGCAGGGTGCTGATCTGACGCGCGATGGAGTCGAAGGCGTCGGAAATCTCGGTGCCTTCTACATCGAAGTAATGCGCCGGGGTGGAGGCGCAGTTGCGCATCACGTTGCCCGAGTGGGTGGTGACCTCGAAGCCGATGGTGAACACGGTGATCCCGGCGGATTTGGCAGCATCGCAGATGTTGCCCAGCATCGTATCGGCCTGGTTGGAGGTGTACTTGGTGGTGACGTAGTTCTGCCAGTTCTGGCCGACGCTATAGGCGTAAGCGGAAACGGAATACTGGTGCCAGCGCTCGATCTCGGAGGCGCTGTCATAATACTGCGGCTTCAGCCGGGTGGTGTTGACGTTCTCGCCATCGGTCATCAGCACCACGATCTTCTGGGTGTTCTCGCGGCTGTAGGCGTAGGGGCGACCGGCGAAGGTGGCGTCGGTGTGGCCCGAGGCGGCGAGGTTGGAGATGACCGGCTGCATCGAGGGGTCGAGCAGGGCGACGCCCCACTTCATCCCGAGGTGGATGGCGGTGTTGGCGCGGGCCTCGAACTGGTTGATCTGGGCCTTCAGCGCGGTGCGATTCTGGCTGAACGGGGTGACCCGCTCGAACTCTTCCTGCACGCAGCCCGGATTGTCGATTGGGGTGGTGGCGGAGGAGTAATACTGGAAGTGCTGCATGTGCGCGTAGGGCGCGGTCAGCGAGACGGCGGCGCTGGTGAAGTCGGCGGCCTCGAAATCCACGCAGTGCGAGTGGCTGTGCGAGAGCGGCACGTTGAGCTGGCCGATCATCTCGGGGCCGATGTTCACCTGCGCGGAGTAGGGCACGAGGCTGAGCGAGACCGAGCCGGGCTGAGTCGGGTCGAGCACGGTATCGACAAAGTCGCTGGCGGCGACCTTGAGGTTGGGCAGCTTGTTGTTGCGACCCATCGAGCCGGTGATGTCGAGCACGAGGCTGATCTCGACATCAGTGTAGCCGGCGGTTGCGGTGCCCGCGGACTTAGCCTCCATCTTGTCGATGCCCACCATTCCGAGGAAATACATCGGCAGCTTGGTGTTGGTGTGGGCGGTGACCGTCTTGTAATTGACGCCCGCGTTCACGGTGACGCCCTCGAGGTTGGAGGAGAGACCCGCACGCTCGAAATAATCGTTCACTACGAAGGCGGGGTCGAGATCTTGCTCCATCGCGGCGGCGGCCAGCACGGCGTTGTCGACGGTGTTCTGCAGCCGGGTGCGGGCCATCTCGGTGCGCATCACGTCAATCGCGAGGCCGACAGCGAGCATCATGCAGACGAAGAGGAAGAGCGAGAAAATGATCAGGCCGCCGTCTTCTTCACGGGTGAACCGGGCAAAATGAGATGTGTTCTGTTTGGTCTTCATGGCTTGCACCGCCGCAACTCGGGCCCCCACCCGGGTAATTGAGACTGTATTGCCTCAATTCAGTCACGTTCTGTTAGGGAAAAAGGCGGAAGGGCCAAAATCGCCCGAAATCGGGCCACAAAGAAGGCGAGCCTGACATAATTGTCCGGTAATTGGATACTGCGGCGGAAACAGTCTCGCAAGGGCGCGGGATTGTTGATTTCAAATGTGGCTCAAGTGCGAATCGAAATGGCCCGAAAGGCTGCTTCAGGGGCGTTGGGTAAGCGTCCTGAGCGGGTAGATGCCGCCGATCCGGTGCCTGTCGGTCGGCTAGAGGCATGGCGCTGATGTGGCGGAGAAGGCTACGGAAACCTCGGTGGGCTGCCGGTCGAAGGACTGGGGCGAGGGGAAAGCTGGCGCCTTGTCGCCGCCGATGCGTTGAGGTGATTGCGCTGGGACGTGCAGGGAAATTTGGGGTTTTGATACAATTGGTTCGACTTTCCGGCCGGATGTGACAGGCGGGGTCGGAGGGCGACATGAAGTTTTCATGTGTCTCGGGGCAAGCCTCCGTTAGCATCGAAACCGATTCCGGGGCGCAGAAGGCGCGACGGGTCACAGAACAGGGAGGTCGTGCCATGGCACCGAAGAACGAACCCACATTCCGTCAGTCCGTTGACATGATGTTCAACCGCGCGGTCGCGCTGATGGATCTGCCGCCGGGGCTGGAAGAGAAGATCCGGGTGTGCAACGCGACCTATACGGTGCGTTTCGGGGTGCGGCTGCGCGGCAAGATCGAGACCTTCACAGGGTATCGCTCGGTGCATTCGGAGCACATGGAGCCGGTAAAAGGGGGCATCCGCTTTGCGCTCTCGGTGAACCAGGATGAGGTGGAGGCGCTGGCGGCGCTGATGACCTACAAATGTGCGCTGGTGGAGGCCCCCTTCGGCGGCTCCAAGGGGGGGCTGTGCATCAACCCGCGCGACTACGATGACGAGGAGATGGAGCGGATCACCCGGCGGTTTGCCTATGAGTTGATCAAGCGCGACCTGATCAACCCGGCCCAGAACGTGCCCGCGCCCGACATGGGCACCGGCGAGCGCGAGATGGCGTGGATCGCCGACCAGTACAAGCGGATGAACACCACCGATATCAACGGCACCGCCTGTGTGACGGGCAAGCCGATCAACGCGGGCGGCATCCAGGGCCGGGTCGAGGCGACCGGGCGCGGCGTGCAATATGCCCTGCGCGAGTTCTTCCGGCACGGCGATGACGTGAAATCCGCCGGGATGGAAGGCAAGCTCGACGGCAAGCGGGTGATCGTGCAGGGCCTCGGTAACGTGGGCTACCATGCGGCGCTGTTCCTGCAGAAGGAGGACGGCTGCAAGATCACCGGGATCATCGAGCATGATGGTGCGCTGTTCTCGGAAACCGGCCTTGATGTGGAGGCGGTGCGGGCGTGGATCGTGAAGCACGGCGGCGTCAGCGGGTACCCCGATGCGCGGCACACCTCGAAGGGGGCGAAGGTGCTGGAGGAGGACTGCGACATTCTCATCCCCGCCGCGATGGAGGGGGTGATCAACCTAGAGAACGCGGAGCGGATCAAGGCGCCGCTGATCATCGAAGCGGCAAACGGCCCGATCACGGCAGGCGCCGACGAAGTGCTGCGCGAGAAGGGGGTGGTGATGATCCCCGACATGTATGCCAACGCGGGCGGTGTGACGGTGAGTTACTTCGAGTGGGTTAAGAACCTCAGCCACATCCGCTTTGGCCGGATGCAGCGGCGGCAGGAGGAAGCCCGGCACGAGCTGATCGTGGCGGAGCTGGAGCGGCTGGACCGTTACCTTGGCGATGCGTGGTCGATGACGCCGGACTTCAAGGAGAAGTACCTGCGCGGGGCCGACGAGCTGGAGCTGGTGCGCTCGGGTCTCGATGACACCATGCGGATTGCCTACCAGTCGATGCGCGAGGTCTGGCATGGCCGGAGCGATGTGCATGACCTGCGCACCGCGGCCTATATCTGCGCGATCCAGAAGGTGGCGGCGAGCTACCGCGCGAAAGGGCTTTGAGCGAATGGGCCGGGCAGGGCGACTGACCCGTCGCCCCACCCGCCCGCCCGCGCCGGCTCAGCCGCCTTCGGGCGCTGCGGGCTGGTTCAGGCCCGGGTGATCCGGCCCGAGTAGCAACCGCGCGCCGCGTTGTGGGCGTGGATCTCTGTCACCTCGGGGTTGGTGAAGATGCGGGCGATGGCCTCTGTGATGCCGTCGCCCGTGGCCAGCTCTGCCTCGAGGATCATGCCCGACTGGTCGAAGCCGCGCAGCGAGAGCTGGCGGCGGTGCATCACCTGCGGTACCTCGCCGGTGGCATCATAGGCCTGCTCGGCCCCCTCGCGGATAAAGATGGCGTGGGTGGTCCGGTAGGGCGAGGGTTTGGACATGCAGCAGTGGTTGAGCAGGATCACGGTTTCGCCCTCGGGGACATCCTCCATCGTGATCCGGTCGGGAAAGCCGGGGTGGCAGTTGGCCACCATCCGCCGGGCGCCGCGCTGGGCGAGCTGGGCGTCGGACTGGCCGTAGAGCGGGCGAAAGGGGTCCGGGCTGAGGCCGGTGACGCGGAAGGTCATATGCGTGGCTCCTTGTTGCTGTGGGAGCAATCTGGCGCGGGCGGCGCCCTGCCGCGACCCGGAGCCTGCGGTTTGGGCCGGGCGCCCGAAGAGATTCTGGTGAGTATTTGCCGCAAGAAAATGACCGGGGTGCGGGAGCGACGCGGGGTGTCGCTTATGGCCTTGTTTTCGCGCGGGGCTGCTGGTTTTGTGGCGGCAACGGAGGTGGCGGCTTGCGCTACAATGCTTTGAAAATCCTGAAAGAGGGGCTGATCGGCAATCGCGGCTGGCGGCCTGCGTGGCGCACGCCCGATCCGCGCCCCGAGTATGACGTGGTGATCATCGGCGGCGGTGGGCATGGGCTGAGCACGGCCTATTACCTCGCCAAGGAGCACGGGCTGACCAATGTGGCCGTGCTCGAGAAGGGGCGGCTGGGCCTCGGCAACGTGGGGCGGAACACCACGATTGTGCGGGCCAACTACTTTTTGCCGGGGAATTCGGAATTTTATTCCATGTCGCTGAAGCTCTGGGAGGGGCTGAGCGCGGATCTGAATTACAACGTGATGCACAGCCAGCGCGGGCTGATCAACCTGTTCCACAGTGACGGGCAGCGCGATGCCTTTGCCCGGCGCGGTAATGCGATGATCAACCAGGGCGATGATGCGGTGTTGCTGGATCGGGAGGGGGTGCGCGAGATGCTGCCCTATCTCGATTTCGAGCAGGGGCGGTTCCCGATTTTCGGCGGACTCTACCACCCACGCGGTGGCTCGGCGCGGCATGATGCGGTGGCTTGGGGCTATGCGCGGGGGGCTGACAGCCGGGGCGTGGACCTTGTTCAGAACTGCGAGGTCACCGGGATCGACGTGGAGGGAGGCCGGGTGACCGGCGTGCAGACCACGCGCGGTGCGATCCGGGCGAAGAAGGTGGCGATCGTGACCGCCGGGCGGAGCGGGCAAGTGGCAGCGCTGGCAGGGTTGCGGCTGCCGATCGAGAGCCACGTGCTGCAGGCCTTTGTCACCGAGGGGCTGAAGCCGGTGATCGACCATGTGATCAGCTTCGGCATGGGGCACTTCTATATCAGCCAGTCCGACAAGGGCGGTTTGGTGTTCGGCGGCGATCTGGATTTCTACCCGAGCTATGCCCAGCGGGGGAACCTGCCGATGGTGGAGCACGTGATGGAAGCGGGGATGACGCTGATGCCGATGATCGGCAAGGCGAAGGTGCTGCGGTCATGGGGCGGGATCATGGACATGACGCCGGATGGCTCGCCAATCATCGACAAGGCGCCGATTGATGGCCTCTACCTCGATTGCGGCTGGTGTTACGGCGGTTTCAAGGCGGTGCCGGGCTCGGGCTTTGCGCTGGCCCATCTGATTGCGCAGGACCGGCCGCATGCGGATGCGGCGGGCTTCCGGTTGGACCGGTTCCGCACCGGGGTGGGCCTGATGGACGAGGAGGGCACGGGTGCGCAGCATAACCTTCATTAGTGCGATGCTGGCGGCCGGTGTGGCGGAGGCGCAGGAGTTTGGCGGGGAGTGCTGGGCGCGGGACTATTCCGCCGAGCATCTGGCGAAATATCCGGAGCAGACGGTTGCCAAGCTGCGCATTGCTTTCAAGCCGTGGGAAGACATGGCCGGTGTGGCCGACATTCGGGCGACCATGGCGGAGAACGATTACACCCGGGCGGATGGGACGGCGGGGAAGAGCTATTCCAACGTGTTGCTGTGCAACATCCACGAGGGTGGCTCTGGCTGGCCGGACTGGCTGGAGGCGGGGCGGATGACCTGCCAGGGCGAGTGCGATGGCGGGTTCTTTCAGGTGGTCTCGCTGGAGCCGGGGGCGCTGACCATTCGCACGGAAGGCGTTGCGGTGAGTGACGGTACGGGCTGCGGCTCGACGCTGGTGGCGGATGTGGCAAAGGGCGACCCGAACCGCACCGTGCTGACGACCTTTCGGCTGGAGAGCGCACCGCCGGGGGTGTGCCAGTGATCCGGGCGGCGCTCTGCGCGGTGCTGGTGGCCGGGCCTGCGGCGGCGGGGCCGGATTGCTACCAGCGGTTTTATTCCGATGCGCATATGGCGGCCAATCCGTTGCAGGGGGTGAAGGGGATGGTGCTGAGCTTTCGCCCGCTGGATGGCGGCGGCCGGGGCGTGCAGCTTTGGGCCGAGCTTTCGCCCGAGGCGGAAGGGATCGCGCCGGGCGAGGTGGGGGAGCGGTACTTTTCGGACATGGTCTGCGAGGCGGGCGGGCCAGCGGTGGAGGGTGCGGACCCTGCGGCGGAGACCTGTTTTGACGGCTGCGATCAGGGGTTCATCCAGATCGTGGAAGAGAGCGAGACGCGGCTGCTGATCCGCAGCGTCGGGCTGGGGCTGCATGGCAACCCCGCCGCCTGCGATGGCGGTGCGGTGCTGGCCGACAGGGCCGAGGGTGGCGGATATGCGGTGACGCTGTTCCGGCTCGACGGAGCGATGGAGCCGGAGTGCGAGGGATGACGCGATGAGAGTGGCCTGCCCGCTGTGCGGCGACAGAGACAGCCGCGAGTTTACGCCGGTGGGTGGGGCCGAGCTTGTGGCGCGGCCTGCCCCCGAGGCGGGCGCGGAGGCGTGGGACGATTACCTGCACAACCGGGTGAACGCCTGCGGGCCGAGCCAGGAGCTGTGGTATCACGGCGCGGGCTGCGCCAGCTGGCTGGTGGTGGAGCGCGACACCGCGAGCCACGAGGTGCTGGGCGTGACGCTGGCGCGGGAGGTGGCGCGGTGAGGGCGATTTCCCTGACGTGCGAGGGCCGGGCATGAGGGTTCAGGGACGCGGACATGCGCTGGACCGGGGGCGGAGCCTGCCGTTTTCGTTCGACGGGCAGATGATGCATGGGCATCCGGGGGACACGCTGGCCTCGGCGCTGCTCGCCAATGATCAGCGGGTTATTGCACGCTCGTTCAAATACCACCGCCCGAGGGGGCTGTTCAGCGCCGGGCCGGAGGAGCCGAACGGGCTGGTGACGGTGCGCGGGCCTTGGGGGCCGGTGCCGAACCAGCGGGCGACGATGGCGGAGCTTTACGAGGGGTTCTGCGCGGTGAGCCAGAACCGCTGGCCCTCGCTCGGGTTCGATGTGCTGGGCGTGAATGACCTGGCTCACCCGTGGCTGGGTGCGGGGTTCTACTACAAGACCTTCATGTGGCCTCCGAAATTCTGGCTGAAGCTCTATGAGCCGTTCATCCGGCGGGCGGCGGGGATCGGGGCGTTGAGCCGCGAGCATGACGACACCCCGCAGGAGAAGGCCTTTGCCTTTTGCGACCTGCTGGTGATCGGCGGCGGGCCGGCCGGGCTGATGGCGGCGCGGGAGGCCGGGCGGGCAGGCAAGCGGGTGATCCTTTGCGATGAGCAGAGCGGTTTTGGCGGGCGGCTTCTGGGCGAGCGCGAGGAGGTGGGCGGCATGCCGGGCCACCTCTGGGCGGCTGGCGTGGTGGCGGAATTGGAAGCGATGCCCAACGTGCGCGTAATGGCGCGAACCTGCGTGACCGGTGTGTACGACCACGGCACATTCGCCGCCGTTGAGCGGGTGGGGGAGCATCTGGCGAAGCCGGGGGCGGACCTTCCGGCCACATGTTTCTGGCGGATCGTGGCGGGGGCCTCCGTGCTGGCGACGGGCGCGGTGGAGCGGATGGTGGCTTTTCCGGGCAACGACCGGCCCGGGGTAATGGCGGGCGGCGCGGTACGCAGCTACCTCAACCGCTGGGGCGTGCTCGCGGGGCCGCGCGTGGCCGTCTTTGGCGGCGGTGCGGGCGTGGCGCGCACGGCGCGGGAGCTGGCAGCGGTGGGCCTGCCGCCGGTGGCGGTGATCGACAGCCGGGCAGGCGCGGAAGCGCCGGAGGGCGTGGAGGCGCCGTTCTTTGCGGGCGCGCAGGTGGCGGCGGTGCAGGGGCGGATGGGGGTGCAATCGGTCACGGTGCAGGCCGGGCGCACGCGCGAGAAAATCGGGGCGGATGTGCTGGCGGTTTGCGGCGGATGGGTGCCGCAGGTGCAGCTTGCAACCCATCTGGGCGCGAAGCCGGAGTGGCGGGACGGCCTATTTTTGGCGCCCGATGGGGCGGTACCGGGCATGGTGGTGGCGGGCGCCGCAGCAGGGCTGGCGGGCACGGCGGAGGCGTTGCGGTCGGGGGCAGAGGCGGCGGTGAAGGCGCTGGGGCTGACCGGCGACGTGGAGCTGCCCGAGGCGGAGGATGGGCCGCGCGAGGAGGCGCCGCATTTCGTGGACCTCAAGGGCCGCGCCTTCCTTGACATGGGCAACGACGTGACGGTGAAGGACATTCGCCTTGCCGCGCAGGAGGGGTTTGCCCGGGCCGAGCACACCAAGCGCTATACGACACAGGGCATGGCGCCCGATCAGGGGCGCGTCTCGGGCGAGGCGGCGATGGCGGTGCTGGCGGAGGCCACGGGGCGGACGCTAGCAGAGACCGGGCTGACCACCCATCGCCCGCCCTTTGCCCCGGTGAGCATTGGCGCGATGGGCGCGGGCGGGCG
Organism: Oceanicola sp.; assembly: GCA_017792405.1. Lineage (GTDB taxonomy): Bacteria > Pseudomonadota > Alphaproteobacteria > Rhodobacterales > Rhodobacteraceae > Vannielia. The sequence goes on along the minus strand of CP051231.1, from coordinate 2,050,739 downwards.
CGGCAAGGGGTTTGCGCCGGTGCGCGAGACCACGAGCCACGCCGCCACCGTGGAAGCGGGCGCGCCGATGGTGGAGGCGGGGCTGTGGTATCGGGCCTCGTATTTTCCGCGTGAAGGCGAGAGCACGTGGCGCGAGGCCTGCGACCGCGAGGTGCGGATGGTGCGCGAGGCCGTGGGGGTGTGCGATGTGTCGACGCTCGGCAAGATCGACGTGCAGGGACCGGGGGCGGCGGCGCTGCTGGACCTGCTCTATACCGGCAAAATGTCGGGCCTGAAGGAGGGCCGGGTGCGCTACGGGCTGATGCTGCGCGAAGATGGCCACGTGATGGACGATGGCACCGTGGCGCGGCTGGGGGCCGAGCATTACCTCGTGACCACGACCACGGGCGCGGCGGGGCCGGTGATGCGGCATGTGGATTTTGCCGCGCAGGTTCTGGCGCCGGAGCTGGATGTGCAGGCTATCTCGGTCACCGAGCACTGGGCGCAGTTTGCCGTGGCCGGGCCACGGGCGCGCGCGGTGCTGGGCGCAGTGGTGCAGGAGGTGCCGGACCTGCCGTTCATGGGCTGCGCGGCGGTGGATGTGGCGGGGGTCGCGGGGCGGCTCTTTCGGATCAGCTTTTCGGGCGAAGCGGGTTGGGAGCTTGCAGTGCCCGCGCGATACGGCGCGGCGCTCTGGGCGGCGCTGGTGGCGGCGGCGGAGGCCGAGGGCGGCGGGGCCTACGGGATGGAGGCGCTGAACGTTCTGCGGATTGAGAAGGGCTTTGTGACCCATGCCGAGATCCACGGCAGGGTGACGGCGGGCGATGTGGGGCTGGGCGGCATGGTCAGCCCGTCGAAGGATTGCATCGGCAAGGTAATGAGCCAGCGCGAGGGGCTGGCGGACGGGCCGCACCGCGAGCAGTTGGTGGGCCTGCGCGCGGTGGGTGCGGTGAAGGCGCTGAGCGCGGGGGCGTTCCTGTTTGACGAGGGCGCGGAGGCAACGCGGGTGAACGCGCAGGGCTACACCACCTCGGCCTGCTGGTCGCCGACGCTGGAGAGCGGGATTGCGCTGGGGTTCGTGAAGGACGGCCGGGCGCGGCATGGCGAGCGGATGAGTTTTGTCGACCACCTGCGCGATGTGCGGACGGTGGTGGAGGTCTGCGACCCGGTGTTCCTTGACCCTGAAGGCACGCGGATGCGCGGGCCGGTGGAGGGCGAGGGGAACTGGGGTTCACCCAGCCTGAAGGCTGCGGCGCCCTTGGTGCGCGAGGCGGTGGAGGCCGGGGGCGTTCAACTCTCGGTGCTGGAACCGCGCCCGATGTTCGCGGTGCTGCCGCTGGGCGGGGCCAAGGTGACGCTCGGGGGCATGGGCTTTCCGGCGCCGGGCGAAAGCGCGGCCAAGGGGGTGGCGCGGCTCTGCTGGTGGGGCGCGGGACAGGCGATGCTCATTGGCGCCGAACCGGGCCGGGTGAAGGGCGCGGCGGTGGTGGACCAGTCTGACGCCTGGGTTGGCTTTGCGCTGGAAGGTGCGGGCGCGGCGGAGGTGCTGGCCAGGCTGGTGCCGCTGGAGCTTGAGACGATGGCCGATGGCGCGGTGGCGCGGAGCCTTTTGGGGCACATGCCACTGGCGCTGGTGCGGACGGGTGCGGGGTTTGCGCTTTATACCTTCCGCTCGATGGCCGGAACGGCATGGGGCGAGTTGGAGCACGCGCTGCGCGGGGTGGCGGCGCGGGCGTGACGCGTTTTGCCGGGTTTGGATTTGTCCCGACCTACGGCAGCTGGATCAGGTGCAAATTCGCAGCGGGAGTTTGAGGCAGCGGCACGCTAGTCTTCACGGCTGTTCTGGCGGCGGATGACGCGCATGAGCCAGACGCCGAGGAAGATGGTGAGGCCGAGGGCGGCGAGGAAGCCGAGGGCCTGCGAGGCGACCTGTGCGCCGAGTTCGATATTCTCGGCAAAGACGCGGCCAAGACCGACGTAGAGGCCGACCCAAACCACCTCTCCGGCGAGCCCCCAGAGGGTGAAGGTGAGCCAGTTCATCCGGCTCGCGCCGGCGGCGAGGTTGGCGTAGGGGCCGAGCGGGGCGAAGAGCCAGCAGGTGAGGAAGATGCCGGGACCACCGCGATTGAGGGTGAACTCGCGGGCGCGGGTGAAGAGCTGTTGGCGTTTGGGGCGGTGGGCCATTTTCTCGTCGATCCACTGGCCGCTGCTACGGCCCAACTGGTAGCCGGCCTGATCGCCGAGCACGGCCCCGGCAAAGGCTCCGACGGCAACCGAGGCGAGGGTGAGATCGCCAGTGGCGG